>NZ_JPYA01000051.1 GCF_000750005.1 Geobacillus icigianus
TTTCGCTTGATGATTCCGACTGGGCTCGAACCAGCGACCTCCACCCTGTCAAGGTGGCGCTCTCCCAGCTGAGCTACGGAATCGTATATTGTTGTCCGCTATCGAACACATTTTTAATTATATAGACGAGCATACACGTTGTCAATAACTTTTTTTAAAAAATCGCTGTTCAGTTTGAGAAAGGGAAAGCGGCCTTCCCCTAAGAGGCTGGTGATTTAATCGTGGATACGGCTTTACCATGTCATTTCTCAATTAGAAAAACCTTGTTACATCGGTCCTGCTTTTCGCTCATTCTCCCATTGATGAAAGGAATCAGCGGTTTTTCACCGCCCTTCTAAAAGGTTGGTGAAAACCCGCTGTTTGCCTTAATCGGCGATGGAACGTGTGAACATAGAGGCTGATGCAGCCAGTTTTTTCTACTTGAGAAACGATCCGAAGAAGCGGTTGCGCGAGTAAATCACCGGCCTCCTAAACAAACAATCGGTGGCGGAACGGTTCAAGCAAGAGCGGGGCAACGGCGCTGGATGGTTTCGTATTGCCCAGTGGCGCGGCGGCGCTATTCTTCGGCGAAGGCTGCCGTTTTGCCGGGAGGCGCAGGGATGGGGTTACGGCCGATTGAAGGCGCTCCATGGCGGTTTCGTGCTGAGGGGGAATGGGCGTCAACCGCTGGCTGTACGCAGTGGTTTCCCCTCCGTTTTGCGATGACAACGTTGAACGATTGGAGCGCCCTCGGCATCGGTCAGCGGAAAAACGGCGGCACGGCGACGGGCGGGGCTTTGGTTCACCGTCTTTTCGCGCTTTGTGTGATGACCATGTTCACCACTTCCGGGCGCGGCCGGCGTTGGCACTGGCGCAGGGATAGATTTGCGTGATGACCATGTCCATCACTTCCCCCACGACAACGGAGCTTTCGTTCGCCGCCTTTTAGCGCGCCGAAATCGACGGCCGTTCTTTCACAAACGACAGCGCCTGCTCAACATCGGCGATCAGATCGTTGACATCCTCAAGCCCGACGCTCAGCCGCAGCAAGCCGTCGGTAATGCCGCGCCGCAGCCGCTCTTCCTTCGGCATGGCGGCGTGCGACATTTTTGCCGGGTGCGACAAAATCGATTCGACCGCCCCAAGGCTGACGGCGAACACCGGCAGGCGGACGTGGCGGACGAACGTCCGGGCCGCTTCTTCATCGGCCAAGCGGAACGACAGTACGGCGCCAAACCCCGCCGCTTGGCTGCGTTGAATGTCATGGCCCGGATGGTTCGCCAATCCCGGATAATACACCTCTTCCACTTTCGGATGGCGGAGCAAATACTCGGCGATGGCCATGGCCGATTCGGACGACTGTTTCAGCCGAACGTGAAGCGTTTTTAGCCCCCGAAGCACAAGCCACGCGTCTTGGACGCCGAGGACGGCGCCAAAGGCGTTTTGCCATTTGTACAGCTGTTTGCCGAGCTCCTCGTCTTTCACGACCGCCAGTCCGGCGACGACGTCGCTATGGCCGGCTAAAAACTTCGTCGCGCTGTGGAGGACAACGTCGACACCAAGATCCAACGGCCGCTGCAGCGCCGGGGTCATGAACGTATTATCCAAAAACGTCAAACAGCCGTGCGCTTTCGCCAGCTCGACGACAGCGCGAATGTCGGTCACTTTTAACAGCGGGTTGGACGGCGTTTCCATATAAATGACTTTCGTGTTCGGCCGGATGTTTTCCGCCACCGCCTTGCGATCGGTCATATCGACGAACGTATAGTCAATGCCAAACCGGCTCAGCACTTCGGTGACGATCCGGTACGTGCCGCCGTAGACGTCTTCGGTTACGAGCACATGGTCGCCTTTGGACAGGAGCAACAACGCCGTGGAGATGGCGGCCATGCCCGAGGCGAACGCGAACCCGCGCACACCGCCTTCCAAGGCGGCGATCGTCTCCTCAAGCGCCTCGCGCGTCGGGTTGCCGGAGCGGCTGTAGTCGTATTTGCCAAACGAGTCGAAATCGAACTGATGGAACGTGGAGGCGTGCTGGATCGGCACGCTCACCGCCCCGGTTGCGCGGTCGACTTTCCATTCGTTATGGAGCAGTTTTGTCGAAAACGACCATTCCCGTTCCATCGCTCACACCTCTTTCATGTTTTTGAACGCTTGCGCCAAGTCGGCGATCAAATCATCGGCGTGCTCAATGCCGACCGAGAAGCGGAGCAGCCGGTTGCAGACGCCGTTTCGGATGCGGATGTCTTCCGGAATGTCCGCGTGCGTCTGCGTCGCCGGATACGTGATGAAGCTTTCAACTCCGCCTAGGCTTTCCGCGAACGTAATAAGGCGCAAGCTTTTTAAAAATCCGTTCACCCACTTTTCATCGGCAATCCGGAACGACAGCATCCCACCTTTTCCTGGATATAAGACGTCGGTCACGTCTTCCTGTTCGCGCAAAAAGGCGCTGATGCGCTTGGCGTTTTCTTCATGCTGGCGCATCCTTAGCGCCAACGTTTTCATCCCGCGGATCAATAGCCAAGAGTCAAACGGGGACAAGACGGCGCCGATGGCGTTATGGTACTCGGCCAAGCGTTGACAAAGCGCTTCTCCCTTGGCGACGACCAAGCCAGCCAACACATCGTTATGGCCGCCTAAATATTTCGTGGCGCTGTGGAGGACGATATCGGCTCCTTGTTCAATCGGGCGCTGGAGCACCGGGGTGTAAAACGTGTTATCCACGATCAACAATAGCCCGTGCCGTTGGGCAAGCTGGGCGACCGCGGAAATATCGGTCTCGTGCATCAGTGGGTTTGTCGGCGTTTCCAAGAAAATCGCCTTCGTTTTTTCGCTGATACACGCTTCCACCGCATTGAGATCGGTAAAATCGACATAATGGAACCGAAGACCGTACTTGCGCCAGCCGCGCTCAAACAAACGGTACGTGCCGCCGTAAAGGTCGGCCGATACGAGAAACTCATCTCCGCTCTCAAACAAGGCGAGCACCGTCTGAATGGCGGCCATGCCGGAGCTGAACGCATAGCCTTGATCGCCGCCTTCCAGCTTTGCGATCGCCTCCTCAACAATTTTGCGCGTTGGATTGCCGGTGCGGATGTAGTCAAACCCGGTCGATTCCCCGATGCCGGCATGGCGGTAGGCGGTCGAAAAATAGACGGGCGGGTTGACCGTTCCTGTCACGGTTTCGCTCCGGTTGCCGATTTGCGCTAACAACGTCTCCAGTTTCTCCATCTCATCTCTCTCCTTCTGCAAAAAAATTCCTCTTGCCCAACGACCGGCGGCCGCAGCGCCCAAACGCTTCGCTGCCGCCCCGCCTCACAGGTCGGCAAAACGGCCGCCGAAACAAAGGAAAATAAAAAAAGTCTTCCAAGAAGAAGACTTTTCCATACACATGGTCATGCTTCTTCTTATCTGCCGAATTGAATGCTCAATTCGCTGGATTTAGCACCTGGCCGCCGGGCGGCTGGTTGCTGAAGCTTCATTGGGCCAGTTCCCTCCGCTTCTCTCGATAAGAACAGGATGGGTATTCAATTTTGTTGCAATTTTATTTATTAAGAAATGTAACGCATTCCAGCGGTTTTTGCAAGTCTTTTTTTCGCTGCGCATCACTCGGCAAATTCACAAAAAATTCGAGCCCTTGATTAACATTTTTTGTACAAATATGTTACAATAACAGATGAACTTGCGCTTTCACTGGAGGATGGTCATGACAGCAGGAACGATGCGCGATTACGCGCTATATAGCGGGGAGCTTCAGGAGAAAATCGAACTGCTCGTCTATTTGCCAAGCAATTTTTCCCCGCTTTACAAATATTCTTTATTAATCGCTCAAGACGGCAAAGATTACTTTATGTACGGAAAAATGAAAACGGCTGTCGAAACGTTAATGGCCAACGGCACGATTGACCGCACGATCGTCGTCGGTATTCCGTATCGGAATGTAAACGACCGCTATGAAAAGTATCATCCATCGGGAACGAAGCACGGAGCGTATCTCCGCTTTCTAGCCCATGAACTCGTGCCGTTTTTGGACCGCGAACTGCCGACGTATCAAATGGGCAAAGGCCGGGCGCTCATCGGTGATTCGCTCGGCGGGACCGTATCGTTGACCGCCGGACTGTTGTATCCGCATACATTCGGAAAAATCGCCATGCAGTCCCCCTACATCGATGATTCGCTCTTGGCGCTCATTCGCTCATTCCGCGATCCGTCGCTGCTCGCCATTTACCATTCCGTCGGCTCGGAAGAAACGGCTGTAAAAACGACAGACGGACAAGTGCGCGACTTTGTGACCCCGAATCGAAAGGCGCGAGATTTGTTGGTCGAAAAAGGGTTTGCCTATACGTACCATGAGTTTGCCGGCGGCCATGCGTGGACGCATTGGCAGCCCGATGTGCCTCGGGCGCTATCGACGATTTTGACGCTGTAGCCGTCCAACGCTAACCATCTCAAGGAGGGGAATTGAAATGAAATACGGCATTGTCATCTTTCCGTCCAAACGAATCCAAGATTTCGCCAACTCCTACCGGAAGCGGTATGACAGCCATTACGCCCTCATCCCGCCGCACATTACATTGAAATATCCATTTGAGGCGGACGAGGAGAAGTTGAAGGCGATGGCAAAGGAGCTGCATCGCATCGCAGCGAAAACGCCTCCAATTCCGATTAAAGTGACGAAATTCAGCTCGTTTTACCCGACCAGCAACGTCATTTATTTGAAAGTGGAGCCAAACGACGTGCTTGAACGCCTTCATGAGCAGCTGCACAGCGGCTTGTTTTCCGGGCAGCCGGAGTTTGTGTTCGTGCCGCACATTACGATCGGCCGGGACTTGCCGAGTGGCGAATATGCGGATGTATACAGCCAGCTGAAGCTGCAAGACGTCCATTTTGAGGAAACGGTCGATCGCTTCCATCTCCTTTATCAGCTGGACAACGGGTCGTGGACCGTCTACGAGACGTTTATCGTCGGAGGAAAGGAAACGGTGTAGCCGATGAACATCGCCATTGGAACGAGCAAAGACCGGCCCCTTTATGAAGACGCGTTGCGCGTCCGCCGCCTTGTCTTCATCGAGGAACAGCACGTGCCGGAGGAAGAAGAAATCGATCAGTTTGAAGATGACGCCTTCCATCTCGTTTTATATGATGGTGACATCCCGGTCGGTGCCGGACGTCTTCGTTTCATCGACGAAGGGGTCGGCAAAATCGAACGGATTTGCGTCTTGCCTTCCTACCGGGGGCGGGGAGCCGGCCGCATGGTCATGGAAGCCATCGAGCAGCTGGCGACATCAAAAGGGGCGAAAAAAGTGAAGCTAAACGCCCAGACGCACGCGGAACCGTTTTACCAACAGCTCGGCTATACAACCGTGTCCGATGTATTTCTAGATGCCGGCATTCCACACGTCGCCATGGTCAAGCCGCTCGAATAGCGAACGAAAGGGAGCTTGCACGCGCAGAGCTCCCTTTCGCTTATTTTTTGTTATTCAACATATTGGCAATCGTATTCAAATCGATTTGCTTGCCGTTATGGACGATCGTTTTCACAATTTGATCCTCAAGTTCCTTTGGCACTTTCCGATTGGCGATTTGCGCCACCCGTTTCACGACTTGACGAACCGTTTTTTCATCGCTGAAGTTGGCGTTTTGCAGCGAGTTGGCGAGCTCAAAAATCTCTTTCATGTTGACGCCTGTTTTCTTTTCGATGTTTTTGAAAAACTGCTGATCCATAGTTCCTCCCCCTTCTTCCTGCTATATCGTATGACAACGCTCCTTCGGCGTGCACGTGACCGAAAGAAAATACGAGCCGCTCCGTGGCGCCGAAACGGCCCGTATCGACTGCGCGCGTCTGTTAAGCGACAAATGCCGCACCGACAATGATCAGCAAGATGAACAACACAACAATCAACACAAAGCCACCGCCATAGCCAAAACCGCCATAGCCGTAGCCGTAATACGGAAAGCCGTAACCGCAGAAGCCCATTCGGATGCACCTCCTTCTCCGTTTACTGTATCGTATTCATGAGCGCGCGCCAGCGTATGGGCGCAACCGCCATTTTGTCAGCCAAATCGGCGGAACAGCTCGGCAAATTCCCGCTCCTTCTTAGTAAACCATCGCTCAATGTAGTCCAAGTTGCCTTGCACCTTTTGGAGAAACCCGTTGTTCAGCTTTTCGATTTCTTGCAGCTGTTTGGTAAAATCGCTTCCCCATTGTTCAAACAGGCGGATGAACGTTTCATGTCCTTCTTTGCGCGAGGCGACCCAGCCTTCCAACGCTTTTTCCAGTTCTTTGCTCACGATGTTTCCCCCCTTTTCTTTCTGTTGTATGCCAAATAGGGGGGAAGTGGTGAAGGCGTTGCGGTTCTTTTTTGGCCGTTTTTTATCGGTTTCCGACAGCAGCCCCCATTTCAATTTTGTGCAGGGCAGAAGGGAGTCTGGATTTTGTAACACCTATCATATGTTTCTCCTATTTCATTTTTGTACAGGCAGTGGGAAATGAATGTCGGTTGGCGATGGCCAAAACGCCTGTTTGTATGGTATCCTATTCCTGTCGATGTTCTTTGAAAACTCGATATATGGGGCTGTGACAGGAAAGGCTCTGTCATGGAAAATATCCAAGCATCCATTCGTCTACCACGCCCACCGAAGTTGCGAAAACCAAGCGAAAATAGGGGCGTGGCAAGTCCGATGTACAAGTTTGCCATACGTGCAGGAGGCTTACGCCATTGGTACTGCCAGCCGTCGGGGCGACGGGGATAGGCTGCTCAATCATTGAAGGATGCCTTGAAGGGCGGTGATTGAAGGAAACAAGTCGCTTACCAGCCTCGTTTCTCAAATCGAAAAGCCCTGTCGCAGCGAAAATCGGCTTGCAAACGTCCCCTATTGTTCAAGAGAAACAACCGTTTTTCACCCGCCTTCTTGGCGTTCGCAGGAATCTCTTCAAATTTTGTCAAGTAAGGTGGAGTAGTTCAAAACAGTGGCAGAAAGAGGAGGAGGAAAAACGATGAAACGCATTGAAACGCTGGAACAATTCGAGGCGGCCATTTCCGGCAGCCAACCAACGGTGATCAAATTTTATACGACGTGGTGTCCGGACTGTGTGCGCTTGAACATGTTCATCGATGAGATCATTCGCGAGTACGGGCAATACGATTGGCTGGAGATCGACCGCGATCAATTCCCCGAGCTTGGCGAAAAATATCAAGTGCTCGGCATTCCAAGCCTGCTTGTCTTCCGAAACGGGGAAAAAATCGCCCATTTGCACAGCGCGAATGCCAAAACACCGGAAGACGTGCGCGCCTTTTTGCAGTCGTTGCCGGCGTAAAACGGCGCTGGCGTTTAGCCAGAAACGAGGGTGTCCCGCTCCGTTTGGGACACCCTCTTTACCCGTCGCCACCCCTAACAATGTCATTTATTAGCCGTTAGTATTCGATTTCATCGTAGTCTTTTGGCTGCCGTGTTAGCTGCGGATTGTCAAACATAAACGAAATCGAAATCTCTTCATCGGTCGTCCGCGTCCGTTCAGAGCGGCCGTCCGTTTTCAGCTGAATCCGGATTTCCTCGTCCGTAGTTTTTGTCCGCTTCTTTTCCATGCTCGGATCCTCCTTGACATTAGTTTCGCAATAGTGGTCCGACTTTTTCGATGAGCTCGGTCATTTTCGCCGCATGGGCTTCATACAGCGCCTTTGCTTCTTCCGAATTCGTCTGCAGCGCGTATAGCTCGAAGTCGGCCTGCACTTTTTTCATTGCGGCGAGAAGCAGCTTTTTCTCCTGCGGCTCGGCCACTTGAATTTTGTCATCGTACAAATCAATCGTCAGCTGCCCGTACGAATCGACTTGGGCGAGAAAGACGTTTTCGACCGCTACTCCTTGCTTATCAAGCTGTTCTTTCAGCCAGCCGCGGCCGAGTCCCATCGTCGCGAGCGGCTCATCCAAAATCATGCCGTCCATAATGACGGTTTGCGGCTCTTTTTCCCGCGGCGGGTTCGGAAACACATCGCCGACGGTGAGCGGTTGCTTTTCCCGCTTCAGCAGCACGTTTAAATCCCCGTTCGGCTCCAGCACCGCAAACTCAACATCGGCGACGCGGAACACATCCTTCTTGCGCAGCTGCTCGAGCAGCTCATCCACCGTGTACTTTTCCCGCTTTAAGTTTTCCTCTAAAATTTTGCCGTTTTTGATGAAAACCGTCGAATTTCCTTCGACGAAATCGCGGAATTTTTTATTGCGCAAAGAGATGCGGGCGATCAGAACCGGAAACAATGACCAAATTAAAATGCTTGTGATTCCTTCTTGGAGGGAAATATCCAAATCGGAAGACATCGTTCCAGCGATATCTCCAACCGTAATGCCGACAATGTACTCAAAAAAAGACAGTTTGGACAATTGTTTTTTGCCAAGAATGCGGGTGATCACAAACAATCCGATTAAAATGCAGACAGAACGAATAGCCACTTCCAACCAGATAGGCATCGATCATGCTCCTTACTTTCCATGGTATTGCGGCTCTTCGAATTCGAGCCGGCCGATCCGGCCTTTCAGTTCGGCGATCATCCGTTCGGCCGTGAGCATCGCTTCATGAAACGTTCGCTGCGCCGTTTCATCTTGGGAGGTGAGCGCCAGCTGTTGCAGGCCGGCATGAATGGCTTTTAAGCTCGCCAACGTTTGTTTCACTTGCGAAGCAACGGTCATGAACGTCCCTCCTATCCTTTCGGGCGGAACAAGAGCGCTCCGATGAATCCAAAGACGATCGCGGCGGAAATGCCGGCGCTCGTCACTTCAAACATGCCAGTCAACACGCCGACGATGCCGTGTTTTTCCGCCTCTTGCATCGCCCCGTGGACGAGCGCGTTTCCAAAGCTTGTAATCGGAATCGTCGCCCCGGCGCCGGCAAAATCGATAAGCGGCTCATACAATCCCAATCCGTTCAAAATAGCCCCTGCAACGACAAGAATGGTCAGTGTATGAGCAGGGGTGAGCTTAAACACATCCATTAAAAGTTGGCCAATGACGCAAATCAACCCGCCGACGACAAACGCCCAAAAAAACATCGCCAGCACGCTACGCCTCACCTCCATACTCGATCGCCACCGCATGGGCGATGCACGGAATCGTTTCATTTTGCTGGAACGACAACGGCGACAATAACGCGCCGGTCGCTACGGCCAAAATGCGCTTCAACTCGCCGCGCCGCATGCGGTTGAGCAAATGGCCGTAAACGACCACAGCCGAGCAAGCCGCCCCGCTCGCCCCGGACAGCACCGGCTGTCCATCGCGGTAAATAAGGAGCCCGCAATCTTGGTAACGTTCCTCGTCGATCTCGATGCCGTGCTGACGCAACAAATCTAAGGAAACTTGACGCCCGATTCTCCCTAAGTCGCCAGTGACAATCAAGTCATAGTGAGAGGCGTCGACTTGCATATCGCGCAAATGCGCTTCAATCGTATCGACCGCCGCCGGCGCCATCGCACCGCCCATATTAAACGGATCGGCCATTCCCATATCGACGACCCGGCCGATCGTCGCTGCTGTCACGCGCGGCCCGTCCCCTTTTGGGCTGACGATGGCGACCCCGGCGCCAGTGACGGTCCACTGCGCCGTCGGCGGCTTTTGCCCGCCGTACTCTGTCGGATAGCGGAACTGTTTTTCGACGGCGGTGTTATGGCTCGATGCCCCGGTCAATATATAGTCTGCCCCGCCGTAGTTTGTAATAAAAGCGCTGAGCGCCAGCCCTTCCATTGACGTAGAGCAGGCGCCAAAAACGCCGAGATACGGTGCGCCGAGCGTCCGGGCGGCGAAGCTGGTCGGCGTCATTTGGTTAATTAAGTCGCCGGCAATGAAAAACTGCACCTGTTCCTTCTGCAAACCGGCCTTTTCCAACGCTTGAAACGCCGCTTCCTCAAGCAAAACGCGGTGCGCTTTCTCATACGACACCTCGCCAAGCCATAAATCTTCGTGAAGAAGATCAAACTCGTCGGCGAGGCGACCATTGGCCTCAAACGGCCCCCCGACGACTGCCGTAGCAATGATGGCCGGTTTGTTGGCAAACACCCATGTGCGATGCCCTTTCAGCATTACAATCCCCCCCACTGGGTCGCCACCGTTTTGACAAGAGCGATAACAAACGCTGCGAATGTGCCAAACAAAATAACCGACCCCGCGAGTTTGAACATGTTGGAGCCGACCCCAAGCACGAATCCTTCGGTCCGATGTTCAATCGCCGCGGAAATGACAGCGTTGCCAAACCCCGTCACCGGCACAGCGCTCCCCGCCCCGGCAAACTGGGCGATGCGGTCATAAACGCCAAGCCCGGTTAAAATCATGGACAAAAAAACCATGGTCGCCACCGTCGGGTTCCCCGCCGTCTGCTCGGTGAAGTCAAAGAAATACATATAAAAATAAGAAATCGCCTGTCCGATCGCACAAATGGTCCCGCCGACGAGAAAGGCGCAGGCACAGTTGCGAACGATCGGGCGCTTTGTTTCCCGTTCTTTTTCGAATAAGTGGTACTCTTGTTGAACTGGAGTTAATTTTTTCCTCTTTTCATTCGCCATACCGACACCTCTTCTCTTATGTCTGCTCTTTGCTTAGCTTTTCGATGCGCCCGATTTCCCGCTGGAGATCGCGCTCATCCCAACGTTTTTTCTCCATCTTCGTTTTGAGGTCTTTCGTTTTCCAAAAAATTTTCAAATCACTCGAAGAGACGACATCATACCCGGGAAACATGGCGCGCAATCGTTCAGCAATCTCTTTTTCAATTTTCTTCCGCTTCCATCGTTTCAGATGAGGAATTTGATAAGCGACGAGCAGCCGCTCTCCGCTGTTGACCGCCACCACCTCACGGACGTCATCGCGCTGGCGCAACGAAGCGACCGCCCGTTCCGCCGGTCCTTGATCCAACACAGCCCCTTTTGCCGTCCCGAACGTTTGGGCGCGCATCCAATCCGCCCCTTGCAGCGACTGTTTTTGCTCTGTCTCCTCTTTTGCGCAACCGCTAGCGGCGAGCCAAACAGCCACCGCTGCCAACCACCATCGTTTCATCGCTACTCACCCATTCATTTTATGTACATTCGTCTAGGAGGCTGGTGATGTAGTGCAAAACATTACTGAATTCCATCTATTTCTCAATTAGAGAAACTTTCTTTACTAAATGAAAATACCGCCGATTTGTGTGTGACAGCCGTTTTTCATCGCCCCTCTAGAGTGGCGGCGATTTAAGGAAACAGGCTGCTTACCAGCTCCGTTTCTCAAATCGAAAAGCCCTGTAGCATCAGGATCGCCTTTCACACGCTCCCCCATTGTCGAAAAGGAACAACCTGTTTTCACCAGCCATCTAGGCGGCGGAACGGTTGCCATAGCTTCAACTGTTCCGCCAAAAAACAGCTCACTTGACGAAAGTTATTGCTGTTTATATTGTGGCTCTTCGTTTTGAATTTCTTGCACGCGCGAGTTCACTAAATCAATGACCGCTTGCGTTTGTTGAGCGGCTTGTTGATAAAGCTGTTTCGCGGTTTGGTTTTCCGTTTGCAGGGCAAACGTTTCAAAGTTCGCTTGAGCCGCTTTTAACCCAGCCAATGTTTGTTTCACTTGTGTTACAACCGTCATGATAAATGTCCTCCTTTAGCGGTGAAAATTGACGCTGACAGTGATTAGAATGGGGTTTCGCCGCCAAATTATAATTGTAATTTTTTTGTAAAACCTTTGACCTCTTCACATCACTAACAGCCGGAAAAAGATAAAAGCAAGTGGAGAGAAACGAAAGGTTTTTCTCCACTTGCTTTTAGGGACTGATCGGACAGCCCCCTCTTGCTGTTTATGACTTGGGGTCGACTTTGTCGGAATAACCGCGGCCAAGCGATGGATTGTTTAAAATGCCGGCCATCACGAAAATGCTCAACAAGGCGTGATACAGCTGCTCGTATTTGCCGAGATCGATATCCACACCGAACGTTTCGAGCGCCAAGACGACAAACGACCCGATTCCTAGCCAGAGTCCGTAATTTTTAAAACGTTCCACCGCTTCTGTCCCCCATTTTCCTTATCGCTTAAATCCACGAGAACGGTCTCCGTTCCCCTTCGTCCCGGCCGTGTTCGCCTTCATCGTGCCCTTTCTCTTCCCGCACGTCCTCCATGGCTTCGACCGCGTCTGCCCGATGCGGGAACAACCATGGGTCACGGATGCGACCGCGCGGCACAATAATGACGTCATCGGCATGAATGATCAGCTTATCCACATGAATGACCTTCCCTTTTTTCCGATCCGACATCCCCATTCCCCCCTTCCTTTCGCCTAGTGGCATTGTTAGACTATGCACGGAAAGGCTCTGGAGTATGGGCATCTCTCACGGATCGGCTTCATTTCTTTACCATCGGCGGTCGGCCGCAGCCGCAGCCCCGCGGGCGCCGTACTGGCTGAGTGGTCGAGGAAAGCGCCCATGTCGTCGGTTTGGGCGATACGGGGTTCGTTCGAACAGGCTTCATCATGGCTTTCATCCCCCCATCTGGCAAAAATGTAAGGCTATTTTTAGTGTATGACCGTTTAAGCCAAGGGTGCTGCTTATTTTTCTTTGTCTTGCCCGCGGCGGGATGACATCGCTTTTTCTTGCCTTAACGTGCGGAAAAACCAGCTATCCAGCCGCTCCTCTTCGGGGTCGCCGGCCTTTTCCGGCTCGAGCAGCTGCTCCAACCGGCGGCGCAGCTCTTCATTTTCCTTTGTCAATTGTTTCACTTGTTCATAACGTTGTTCGCTTTGATGGGCCAACTCGCGCAAAACGATATTTTCCGCTTCTATCTCTTTCAACCGGCGCCACAACTTCATCCATTTTTTTTCACCTTTCTCCATGCTCGGTTTTCCTCTCTTTCCCTTCTTTTTCCTTGTCTGACATAGATGTCGTTCATCATTTGTGGATGCATAAGTAAGATGTGTGATAGAAGAATCAAGTACAACTTTTGGTGAAAAGCCATAGATGTTGACAAAATCCGCTTTTGTCCCAACACACTTACCTAGAGGGTTCATAGTATACAGTAGCCCCACCCAATCAAAGGAACGGGGAAAAACGATCGAAGGATAGGAGGATACCAAATGGGTCATTACCATCATCGTCACGACAAAGAACGGTTGTGCATTCGAACTCGCAAAGTCTATGACTGGGTCACTCGACAAATTGACGTTCCGTTGCGGAGCTTCAACGGGCCGGAACTGGAAGACATCTTTCCAACGAGCAAATGCCCGCGTCAAGGGCTGCTATGCGACTGCATCGCCGAGCGGGGGCTTGATCCGTCCGAATTAACGATTCGTTGCTTCCTTTCTGACGCTCAAGGAAATCGGATTGACCCGGTCGTTGACCAAGATGCGCTCATTTTCCAAGAAATTGTTCAGCCCCAAGGGCGCCAGCCGGTCAACATCACACTGCCATCCGGCGACACCGTCACATTGCAAAAGGTCAAAGCCCTTATCAAAGGCCATGTCGTCGTCCAAATTGTGAGTGGAAACGGCGTTGTCGTTTGCGAGTCGAAACCGATCCCGTTTGCGACAGCGCAAACGTTCATCCTTTGCGCTCCTGAAGGCACGGAACTGGTCGGACACATTTCCTTCTTCGAATGCGACTCCAGCCTCGTCTGCACCGACAACTTCTCGCAGCTCGACGTCTCCATCACGCTTTGCTTAGAAGTGCAAATGGAAGCAGACGTCAAAATCGAAGTCGAAGCCCGGCTGTGCCAACCGCGCGAAGAGCTGGCAGAAGCGACCCTTTGCCCGACAGCCAAGTTTCCGTCGCAATGCCCGGAAGTCTTCCCCGCTCATTAATAAACGGCTTTTCTGCCCCAGCGAGCCTTTCTCGCTTGGCTGGCAGAAAAGCTTTTTTTCTGCCTCATGGATTCGGAAGCTTGAACGGATCGCTTTTGATAAACTCTCCGGCAAAAAAGCTTTTTTCTGCCTCACGGATTCGAAAGCTTGAACGGATCGCTTTCGATAAACTCTCCGACCAAAAAGCTTTTTCTGCCTCACGGATGCCATACATGTTTCGCTGCCTTTTTACATATGCATGGTAACAACCCGCATCTTAGGAGTCCGGTGATTTCGTGTAAACTGCTGCTGATCGGTCCCGTTTCTCAATTAGAGAAACTTTGCACAATCAGCTTTCTTTTTGAAATAAAAATGCCTCCAATTGGTGTGCGGCAGCGATTTTTCACCGGCCTTCTAGCAAAGCGAACGATAAGGAGGGCAAACAAATGGCTCATCACCGTTCGGATCGAGAACTCCAGCTGCAGCAAAAACTCATTCATTATCGTTCGGAATTGATTCAGTGGGAACAACGCTGGACCGAGCTGCAACAACAGCTAGAAAAGGAACGGCTTCGCACCGAGTATTGGCGACAAAAAGCAAAAGAATGGAAAACTTCCGTCTTGAACGAGTACGAACAAACTATCGCTCTTCTCCAACAAGAGCTGTTGCGCTGTCAAGTCGCACTCGAGGAACAAGCGCACCAGCCTGCTTCTTTCACGACCGATGAACTTCGTCTCCATGCCTTTTTTCGCTTTTCCGTCATGCTCCCTTCGCATCTGGAAGAGCCGATTTGGATCATCGGCGATCTCATCATGGACAACATCGGGACGGCAGCTGCAGATATCGCCTCGATTTGCCTTACCGTCACTCCTAAGCAAGCTGGCTCCTTAAGCGGAAAAATCGCTTCTTCTTCGCTGAGTGATCCAGACCAGCAACCGGGATGGGTTTTCGTTCATTCCGATTGGCAACGTTTCATTCGTGAAAAGGGAGAATATTGGATTCGCCCTGCCGCCCATCGTTCCCTCGCGCCACGGGAATCACTTATATTTCCTTCGTTTCAAATTCGCGTGAACCATCCGCTGTCTGCACCGCTCCGTGTAGCAGCCACCGTGTATTGCGCGCAATCGGAACAAGGGATCGAAGCCGTCAATCCGCTGATCATTCAGCCGCTCTCCTAAAGGGACGGTGATGGAAGGAAACAGGCTGCTTACCAGCCTCGTTTCTCAAATCGAAAAGCCCTGTGGCATGAGGATCGCCTTTCGCACGCTCCCCCATTGCTCAAAAGAAATAACCGTGTTTGGCCAGCCTTCTAGGCCGACAAGCTCTGGCCAAGAGGCAAAACTCCATATTTGTCCCTTTCCTTTCCGCCTCGCTGTTCATACAGTAGTAATGCCAAGATCTCTAAAAGGCTGGTGATGGAAGGGAACAGACCGCTTTCTCGCCTCGTTTCGCAAATAGAAACACCTGTAGCACCGGTACACACGTTCCCTAGCGGTCAAGGGAAACAGCCGTGTTTCACCAGCCTTCTCAGCTCCGGTGATGGAACATCTGCGACCCAAGCCGCTTCTCCGTTCAATCCCCTGTACGGCGGATTCGGCAGTGCGATCATCGCAAGAACGCGGCTGATCTTCACCGGTGGCCAAGAAAGCATCTCCCAAGAAAGGAGGGAGCTGGAAATGACGGAACCATCCTTCTCACCCGATCTTCCCCAACGGCAGCTGCTGCAACTGTTGGTCGAAAAGACATTGAAAAAACATGGCGTCACAGCGAAGCAAGTACAGCTGACAGCAGAAGAAAAAGAACAAATTCGGCAAATGGTCCAGCAATTGCAAGCCCAAGTGCAACAGTACTTGGAAAGCTTAGAACAGCGCGTCACAGAACATGATGTCGATCCGAACACCCATACCCCAACAAAGAAGCAAGGGAGAAAGACGAAAAAGTAACGACGGCATCCATGGAATCAAAAACGGGCCACTCCCCTTGTCTATTGGCCTACACACCGAATGCCACAAACCGTATGATATACTACAACGACTAAAGGAGGGACTGGACATGAGCCATGTGATGTATAACCGCGCCTATCCATTGATGGAGACAACTGTTCACGAACCGCGGCGCTGGTGCGCCACCGATCCCACGATGACTCATCCGGTTTTCAATTGTGAGGACGCGACGACTGGAGCAGACGCCGAACAAAAGGCAGCGGAATACCAATTGTCAGAAGAATGGATTTACATTAAAGATTCTTGCGAAGTGAAAGTATCCACTACCGATACGAAAGCCGCTGTCAACTTGCAAGTAGCGCTGCAGCTTGCCATCATCGTGTTGCTGCAAATCTCGATTGCTGACAGCGAAGTAGCGGAAGAAGTCGCCGCTGAACTGCTGCAAGCTGTGAAAGTCAAACAAGTGTCGCGCCAAAAAACGGTCATTGAAAATTCCCGCAATGTCACTGTTGAAACGACAGACACCCAGGCCGCGATCAATATCCAAATTATGCTGCAGCTGCTGTTGGCGTTGCTTGTCTTCGTCGACATTTTATAAAAGAAAACGGGCGTCCCGGCAACGCAATGGGACGCCCGTTTCACACCTTCCGTAACTTTTTTAACTTTGCCTCCTTTGTTCCCACTGATCCATTCCCCATTGCACCAGTCCCGCCAATGCCGCAACGGCCAAGATGGAACATACGGGCTGAAACAACGCTGGCCACCATACATACCCTAGCCATAAAAAGCCGGCGCTCCAAATGCCTGTGCACCAATAGCAGGACAACAGCTCCCCGACAAATCGCCGGACCGGCTCCTTTCTCACATACCAGACGATTTCTTTCGCCCCATCGGGCCCCACTTCCTCTGCCGCTTCGTAAAAAGGGCGCCGCAACGGAGCGGTGATCTGATCATAAACGAGAAGGCGGGTGAGACGGAAAGCGGCGAACACGAGGAGAAACATATCCATCAAAGACACTCGTTACAGCTCCCCTTTCCGTGTAAATCCAATCAAAATAACTTGCCGCACGTCATCGGCGTTCAGTTGACGCTCCCCTTCGTTCGTGGCGATTTTTACCCGTCCTTCCTCCCATTCGGTGACAATTCCTTCGAGCGGTTGGGTCGATTTCGTTTCCAAAAGACATTTCACCGGCGGCAAGTGGCTAGGCAAGGAAGCCAAAAACGCCAATTGCTCCGGAACGGTCATTTGCGAAAACGACGGTTTCCATTCCAGTTCGAATGGCTGTTGTTCCTCTTCTTTCTCCACAAGAACGGACTCCCTTCCACGTCGAACAAAGGATTGCTGCATCGAAGCGGTTGGAGGACGAAGTTTCGGCTGCACGATGTAAAGCAAAGGCTCGGTCTCCATCAGTTTTTTCTCTCGGCTCAATGGCTCTCCCCCTTTCTCTCTGCTTGCCTTATATATGTATGCACGGGTTGGGCAAAAAATTGCTTAATCCCAAACAGAAAAGCCGCCCCTCGCATCGGGACGGCTGCCGTAATTAATATCCTAAAATGTGGTACCCTGAATCGACGTGGATAATTTCCCCGGTGATGCCGCGCGACAAGTCGCTGAACAAAAACAGCGCCGCATCGCCGACTTCCTCTTGGGTCGTCGTCCGGCGGAGCGGAGCGCGCTCCTCGATCTGTTTTAAAATCGAGTTGAAATCGCTCACCCCTTTGGCCGACAGCGTGCGAATCGGACCGGCAGAGATGGCGTTGACGCGGATGCCGTATTTGCCTAAATCGTTCGCCAAATATTTGACGCTCGCATCGAGCGCCGCTTTCGCCACGCCCATGATGTTGTAGTTTTGCACGACGCGTTCGCCGCCTAAATACGTAAGGGTGACGATGCTGCCGCCTTCTGTCATCAGCTCTTTCGCCTCGCGCGCCACCGCGGTGAGCGAATAGGCGCTGATGTTATGGGCGAGCAAAAAGCCGTCGCGGCTGACGTTCATATATTCGCCGCTCAAATCGTCTTTATTGGCATAGGCGATGCAATGAGCGAGACCATGGATGACCCCGACTTGCTCTTTGATTTGCGCAAAGCAGCGGACAATATCGTCATCGCTTGTCACGTCGCAAGGCAATAAAAGCGAGCGTTCATCTTCCAATGTGTCCACGAGCGCCCGCACTTCTTTTTCAAACCGCTCCCCGGCGTAGGTGAACACAAGCCGAGCTCCAGCCGCATGAAGGGAACGGGCGATTCCCCAGGCAATGCTCCGCTTGTTCGCCACCCCCATGACGACGTACGTGCGCCCTTCCAATGATAAAACCATTCGTCCATCCTCCCAATTATCATTTATTCTTAGCACCAAGTGTTAATTCTATTATAGGGGATGCCGGCGGTAATGTAAATGAGTGTTGCGTTTTCCGTTCTTTCTGAATGACGGCGGTTTTTCCCACTTTGCAAAACCGAACAGATTCGCTAATATGGTATATGGTACCTGCCTTCCTACGCTCCTGCTTCCCGTTGAGGCGGAGCGCGGGAGGCTCGCGAAAAAATATTGATTCCCTTCATCCAAGCGGACCCGACATGTGTGGGGGGCAGATCGAGAGACTGGTGACAACACCTGATTCCCTTCATCAATGGGAGGAACGCATGAAAAGCAAGACCGAGGCAAAAAGGTTTTTCCTGGTGAGAAATGACATGGCAAAGCCGTATCTAGAAGGCTGGTGAAAAACCGCTGCCGCACACCAATCAACGGCATTTTCATTCAAAAAAAGAAAGTTGATTCTGCAAAGTTTCTCTAATTGAGAAATGGGTGAAACTCAGCAGTATTTTGCACGAAATCACCGGTCTTCTAGGATGAAATCACCCGCCTCGCAGATCGGCAACGGGAAGCGGGCATCTTCAAACCCTTTTACGCTTCCCTCTTTTGCCTCTCTCTAGACGATCACCATGCCCGTTTTTTGAGAGGGGAGAGTTTTCTAGCAAATTTTGCTCATATGGAGAGGATCGTTCCATGGATCATGACCGTTTATCCCGTTCGAAACTTGATTACCATTTGTTGTTTCTTTTGTTCTTACTGGCCATTGTCAGCGCCATCGCCATTCATAGCGCTGAACCGATGCTGCCCGAAAAGCTGCAAAACGTCAATTTCGCTTCGAAACAGCTGCAGTGGTACGCCATTGGCGCCGTGGTGATCGCTTTGACGATGATTATCGATTACGACCGATTGTTTCAAATCGCCTGGTATTTATATGGCTTCGGGATGTTGCTGCTGCTTGGCTTGGAGTTGAACGTTCCCGGATCGGTGACCATCAAGGGGGCAACAAGTTGGTACAGATTACCAGGGGGAAACTTTCAGCCATCCGAGCTGATGAAAATTTTTATGATCATCGTCCTTGGCCGCATCATCGTCAACCATCGGGAAAAATATCCCGAACCGACGATCAAGGATGACTTCAAGTTGCTTGGCAAAATCGCCGCCGCGGTTTTGCCGCCGCTCTTTTTGCTTGCCAAACAGCCGGACATGGGGATGTCGATGGTATTTCTCGCCATTACTAGCACGTTGGTGCTCGTCTCCGGCATCCGCTGGCGCATCATTTTCGGCATCGTCTTCTCCGGTGTGGCGGTGGTAGCGTCTGTCGTATTCATTTACTTCTATTTCCCTGATTTTTTCCATCGCTATATTATTGAGGAAGACTATCAGCTCAACCGCTTTTACGGTTGGCTTGCGCCTTATGAGTACTCGACCGACCAAGGATTTCAGCTCATTCGCTCGCTGATGGCGATTGGATCGGGAGAACTGTATGGAAAAGGGCTTGGTCATTTGCAAGTGTATTTGCCGGAAGCGCATACCGACTTTATTTTCGGCGTCATCGCTGAACAATTCGGGTTTGTCGGCTCAAGCATTGTCATCTCGCTCTTTTTCCTGCTTATCTATCGATTTGTTCATATTGCGCTTGAAAGCAACGATTTGTACGGCAGCTATTTATGCGCCGGCGTAGCGGGCATGATTACGTTTCAAGTATTTCAAAACATCGGAATGACGATCGGGCTTTTGCCGATCACCGGGCTGCCGCTCCCGTTTATCAGCTATGGGGGAAGCTCGCTGGCGACTTATATGCTGGCGATCGGCCTCGTCTTAAACGTCCATTCGCGAACCAAAAAATTTATGTTCGCAAGCGAGGAATAACCGCTTGCCGCCGCTCGGCAGGCGGTTTTGTTTTATCCAAAGTCCGTCTGAAAGGCCGGTGAAAAACGACTGCCACGAGCAAATCCGTGACATTTCGCCAAAAAAGAAGGCTGATTTCGTCGGTCTTTTCTAACTGAGCAATCGATCGAATCGCAGGATTTTGTCCGAAATCACCGCCCCTCTGAACTTAGCCGCGGTTTCGGCCAATTCAGCTCCTAGGAGGCCGGTGCTGATGCGACAGAGCTTTTCTATTTGAAAAACGAGCTGAATAAGCGGCTTGCACCCTTCAATCCCCCGTCCGAGGATTTCCGGCGGCAACGGATATACTAGTTTTATCTCGATCATCCATCGAAAGGGGGCTTCCCATATGATGCTGGACATCATCGGTGACATTCATGGCTGTTTTCGTGAATTCGCCGCGCTCATCGAACGACTCGGCTACCGATGGGAGGAGGGAGTGCCGGTTCATCCCGGCGGACGAAAACTAGGGTTTGTCGGCGATATAACCGACCGCGGGCCGGAGTCGCTGAAAATGATCGAGGTCGTTTCGGCGCTTGTGGAACGAAACCTTGCGTATTATGTGCCGGGCAATCATTGCAACAAGCTGTACCGCTTTTTTCTGGGCCGAAACGTGCAAATCACCCACGGTTTAGAAACAACGGTCGCCGAATACCGCGCCTTGCCGCCAAGCGAACAAGAGAGAATTCGCCGCACGTTCATTCGCTTATATGAAGGGGCGCCGCTTTATGCCGTGCTTGACGAAGGGCGGCTTGTCATCGCCCATGCCGGCATTCGTCATGATCATATCGGCCGGTTGGACAAAAAAGTGAAAACGTTTGTCCTTTACGGGGACATCACCGGCGAGACGAACGATGACGGTACACCGGTGCGCCGCGACTGGGCCAAGCGATACCGCGGCGATGCCTGGGTCGTTTATGGACACACGCCCGTTCCGGTCCCGCGCTTTGTCGGCCGAACGGTCAACATCGATACCGGCTGCGTATTCGGCGGCGCGTTGACCGCGTTTCGCTATCCGGAAATGAATACCGTCTCTGTGCCGTCATCCATGCCGTACGTGCCGGAGAAATTCCGGGCGTTCTCGTAACAGCCCCCGTTTGTTCATCCGCCCGCGCCTTTGATCAGACGAACGAGATCATCGGGAAGCGGAGCGGCGAACGTATACAGCTTTCCCTCGAGCGGATGAACAAACGACAACGCTCGGCTATGAAGCGCTTGGCGGCCGATCATTTCCCGACTTCCGCCGTACAGCTCATCGCCGGCCAACGGATGGCCAAGATAGGCCATATGAACCCGGATTTGGTGGGTGCGCCCGGTCTCAAGCCGAAGGGCAACATGCGTATAGCCAAAGAGCCTCCGCAGCACACGAAAGTGAGTAACGGCCCGTTTCCCATCCTCCCGCACTTCGCGGGCGATGATGCTGTCGCTCCGCCGCCCGATCGGCGCGTCAATCGTCCCTTCTTCCTCGATGATGACGCCATGGCAGATGGCCTCATACGTGCGTGTCACTTGCCCTTTTTGCTGCAGCGCCGACAGCAAATGGTGCACATGGCGGTGTTTGGCCACCAGCACAAGCCCCGACGTGTCGCGATCAAGCCTCGTCACCACATGAACGGTCGACTCGAGCTGCTGCTGCCGATAGTAGTGAAGAATCCCGTTTGCCAGCGTCCCGCCTGGGTGATGGCGCGACGGAATCGTCGCCAATCCGGGCGGCTTGTTGACGACAAGGACGTAGTCATCTTCATACACGATGTCAAGCGGCATCGCCTCGGGCTCCATCCAATCGCTTGTCCGCTCCGGCGGAAAAACGACAGACAGCCTCTCGCCGGCGCGGAGCACATGGCGGACGGTCACCGGCTGTCCGTTCACAAGCAGCGCCCCGCCGTGAAATTTGATATCGGTAAGCGCGGTGCGCGAAATGTGGTTCTCTTGCAAAAACTGGCGCAGCAGCTTTCCGTCATGCTGTTCATCGATCAAAAACGTCATCGTCAACGGCGGCACAGTTTGTCACCTTTCTGCTTCCAAAATCAGAAAATGGCTTGCTTTCAACTCCGTTATCAATGCTGGGCTTTCCCCAGCCAACGTGACGCTGAAGCTACAAATCGACGCCAGCGGTTGGCCCCTTTCCTAAGCCTTACGCTGAAGGCTTCGACTCCGTTGTGGAGGAGTCGCGCCCTCCGCCTAGAAGGCTGGTGAAAAACCGCTGTCACACACCAATGATCGCACTTTCATTCGGAAAAGAAGGCTGTTTCTACGAGGTTTCTCTAATTGAGAAATGGGTGGAAGCAGTAGTATTTTGCACGAAATCACCAGCCTCCTAGGAACAGAAACGTTTCTACTCCGTGATAAATGAGTCGCGCACCCGGCGCCAAAACGGAAACGGGCGAAAGCGGGCGAAACGCACTTTTTCATCCGCCACCCGGCATTGAATCGATTTCACTTCTTTGTGCAACAGCGACAAATGGTCGATGGTAATTTGAAAATCGACATGATTGACCGGCTTGAGCAAGCACGTATGGTGCGCCGGCAGCACGAGCGGCGAGCCGATCGTGCGAAAGACGCGATTGTTGATCGACGCCATTTCCGTCACTTGAATCGCTTCAAGCGACGGATGCAAAATGGCACCGCCGAGCGCCTTGTTATAAGCCGTGCTGCCGGTCGGCGTGGAGATGCATAGCCCGTCACCGCGAAACCGTTCGAACCAATCGCCGCGAATCTCAACGTCCATGACGAGCGTCCCGCTGACGCATTTCACCGTGCATTCGTTAAGAGCAAGGTATTTCGTTTCCTTCTCGCCACTAATATGGCGCACGGTCACTTCAAGGAGCGGATACTCGACGACTTGATACGGCGTTTTAGCGATGGCGATGACCAGCTTTTCGATCTCCTCGGGCACCCAATCGGCGTAAAAACCGAGATGGCCTGTATGAACGCCGACGAACGCCGTCTGATCCAACCGATGGCAGTAGCGGTGGAACGCATACAGCAGCGTTCCATCCCCGCCGACGGAAATGACCAAATCAGGCTCCTCTTCGTCGCAGCGCAGGTCAAAATCGAGCAAATACGTTTTCATCTTTTGCGCCAAGGCGTTCGAGACGTCATCGCCTTTGGACGTAATGGCAAACGCAAGCGGGGCGTCCGTTCTTGTCATTGTCCTTCTCCTTTTGCCTCTTGTTTTCTGGAAAATGCCGCCTGCGCCTCTTGAATCTCAAAACGGATTTTGGACATTTCCTCATCCAGACGGTAAGCGGCCTCGGCGGCCCGCTGCAGCCGGGCTTTAATATCTTCCGGAAAACGGCCGCTGTATTTATAGTTTAGCGAATGCTCAATCGTCGCCCAAAAGTTCATCGCCAGCGTGCGAATTTGGATTTCCGCCAAAATCTGTTTCTCACCGCGGATCGTCTGCACCGGATAGCGGATGACAATATGGTACGAACGGTAGCCGCTCTCCTTTTTCTGCGTAATGTAGTCGCGCTCCTCAACGATAGTAAAATCGTTTCGTTGGCGCAAAAGTTCAACGACCGTCTTGATGTCGTCGACAAACTGGCACATGATGCGCAGACCTGCGATGTCTTGCATCTCCTCTTCAAGGCGGTCAAGCGGGATGTTTTTCTTTTGCGCCTTATCCAAAATGCTAGCAATCGGTTTCACTCGCCCGGTGACAAATTCAATCGGCGAGTGCGCCTCGATCATCTCAAACTGGGCGCGAATGCCCCGCAGCTTCACTTTCAGCTCCTCGACAGCCTGCTTATACGGAGCTAAAAACAAATCCCAATGATTCACCATCGTACCACCTGCCTCTATACGTTTGCATTTCCCGCGGCTCGGTGCCAACCCACAAGGAACGCCGCTGCCGTCCTCTTTTTCCAGCCAGACGAAGAGCCGCACTTCTTGTTCGGTAAACATCCCGAACTGACGCGAATTTTCATCCCCGGATAGGGATAAAACGCCGCCCATGGAACGTTTCCGTGAAAGTCCCGAACTGACGCGCGATGTTCATCCCCGGGTGGAGGGCGGATCACTGCCCATGGAACTTCTCTACGAAAAATCCCGTCAGCAAGCGGTCACTTTCATCCCCGGGTCGATGTTACATCGCTTACCATGAAAATGCCGAACTGGCGCGGATTTTCATCCCCGGGTCGAGGGCAGATCACTGTCCATGGATCTTTTCTGTAAAAAACACCTCTTGCACGGCCTGTTCCAGCTCTTCCCCATAATTGGCATTGCCGCGAATGTTATCGAGCAAATAAGCGAGTTCCTCGTCAAACTGTTCGAGTTCGACGGCTTCCTCTCCGCTTTGCAGCCAAACGGGCTCCTTGGCGGCTAGCGTCGCTTTCAATTCCCGCCACCATTGTTGGGGAATGGCGACGTAAAGAAAGCGGTCATCCGTTTCCAAAAGGTAAACAAACGCCAGCCCGTCGGAATCCACGAGCATATGGCGCTTTGGGGCCACATCGGCGAGCGAAACGGGAAGATCAGCGCGCAGCCAGAGCCGCCCCGCTTTCCTCTCCGCGTGATGAACGGTCACTTTCTCGTTCATGCTTTCTCTCCTTCCACCTCAACCAAACCTCCGCCCTTTATTTTACCATATTCACCCTCTGCAAACGAAATAATTGATATTCAGCGAAAAACAAACGATAATAGAAAGAGACGATGTCCGAAGAAGGAGAACAACGATGTACCAAGAAGTAGAGAGGGAATGGAAAAACTTGCTGACGCGGGAAGAGTTCGCTGCCATCCGGGCCGCTTTCGGCTTGGATGACGACGCTTTCCGCCGCCAAGAAAACTATTACTTCGACACCCCTTCGTTTGCTTTGAAACAACAAGGAGCGGCTCTGCGCATTCGCGCCAAAGACGGTCGCCTGATGTTGACGCTGAAACAAACGCAAACGGACGGGACGCTACTGGAAACGCACGAGCCGCTGACGCCGTCTGAAGCGAGCGCGCTTCTCAACGGGGCCGCCCCGCGCGGCGGAATCGCATCGCTGCTAGTAAATTTGGGCATCGATCCGCATCGTTTGCGCTGTTTCGGCTCCCTCGTCACCGATCGCGCCGAATGGCCATACGAAGGCGGTACGTTATGCCTTGACCATAACCGCTACTTGCATTGCGAAGATTATGAACTCGAATATGAAACCGATGACGCCGTGGCGGGTGAGGAACGGTTTTTGCGCCTGCTCGCTGCGCTTGGCATTCCCCGCCGTCCGGCGCCGAACAAAATCGCCCGCTTTTATGCTCAAAAGGATGAAATGGGGGAAAAGGAATGACGATTTCACCGTTGCAATTGCTTGTGGAATGGCAGGCGCTCGCCTCGTTTTCGCCTAATCGTTCCAGCCTCTCGTCGCCCGTCCCTTCGCTGTTTTCGATCCTCTTGGCCGAATATATGAAAAACCAAGCCGAGGCGGCGGAAACGCTTTCGACTTCGGATACAGGGCGTGCCAATGCCAGCGCGTCGAACAAGGAAACGGTCCCGTTCTCCGGGGCATCTTCCATTGATCGTCTTATTGCGGCAGCCGCGGAAAAGTACGATGTCGATCCACATCTGATCCGCGCTGTGATTCACCAGGAGTCCGGCTTTCGTCCTGACGCGAAAAGTCGAGCGGGAGCGCTTGGATTGATGCAGCTGATGCCGAGCACCGCCAAAATGCTGGGCGTGGAGAATCCGCTTGATCCGGCGCAAAATATCGACGGCGGAGTGAAATACTTGCGCCAGCTTCTCGACCGGTATAACGGCGATGTCACGCTCGCCTTAGCCGCGTACAACGCCGGCCCCGGAAACGTCGATCGTTACGGCGGAGTGCCGCCGTTTGCCGAAACACAAGCGTATGTCAGACGCGTGCTCGACCGCTGGCGCATCTAAACGGCGGTCAAGTCGCTTTGTTTGAGCTGGGCGGCCGTTGCTGATAAAATAGCAATCAAGCGACAACGTATGATCTTCAAGCAAAAGGAGCATCCGCGATGGGAGAGCAATGGCAAACTCTTTATGAGGCGATTGGTGGAGAGAAGACGGTCGCTAGGCTTGTCGAAGCGTTTTATCGGCGCGTAGCTGTGCACCCGGACTTAAAGCCGATCTTTCCTGACGATTTGACAGAAACCGCCCGGAAGCAAAAACAATTTTTAACGCAATACTTAGGCGGGCCACCGCTTTATACGGAGGAGCATGGCCACCCGATGTTGCGGGCGCGCCATCTCCGCTTTGAAATCACGCCAACGCGGGCACAAGCGTGGCTTGCTTGCATGCGGGCAGCGATGGATGAAATCGGCCTGTCCGGTCCAGCGCGCGAACAGTTCTACCATCGGCTTGTGCTCACGGCCCATCATATGGTCAACACTCCAGATTCTCAGGACAGAAAGGAGCATTCCCTTGAGTGAGAAGTTCGCTGGGAAAACGGCGCCGGCCTGTGCCGATTCCCAGCCGCTAGGCAGCACGAAGAAACCGCTTGAGCTGTATCTCTTTATCGATCCTTTATGCCCGGAATGCTGGGGGCTTGAGCCCATTGTAAAAAAGCTGACGATCGAATACGGCCGTTTTTTTACACTGCGGCACATATTGAGCGGAAAATGGGCGACATGGCGCGCGAAAGGGACGAAGGCCGAAGCGCTAGCAAAAGCGTGGGAATGGATAGCGAATCGATCTGGCATGTCATGTGATGGAAGCGTGTGGCTCGAAAACCGGATTTCCAGCCCGTTTGCCCCGTCGCTCGCCATTAAAGCGGCGGAAATGCAAGGAAAACGGGCCGGTCTCCGCTTTTTGCGCAAACTGCAAGAGCAGCTCTTTCTTGAAAAGCAAAACGTCGCCGATTTGGAAGTGTTGGCCGAATGCGCGGCAGAAGCCGGGCTTGACGTCGATGAATTTTTGCGCGATATGCACTCGCCCGGAGCGGCAAAAGCGTTCCAATGCGATTTAAAAATCACGTCGGAAATGGATGTGGAAGAAACCCCGACGCTCGTTTTGTTTAATGAAAATATCGAGGATGAAGGCATTAAAATTTCCGGATGCTACCCGTACGAGATTTACGCCGAGTTGATCGCCGAAATGCTCGGCTTCCATCCCGAGCCGTCCCCTCCCCCTCCGCTGGAATCATTTTTAGGTCATTTTAAATTCGTCGCCACAAAAGAAGTTGCCGTTGTGTACAATTGGACGATCCAGGAAGCGGAAACGGAAATGAAAAAACTGCAGTTGAAGCAAAAAGTCGAGCGGGTGCCTGTGAAGCACGGAACGTTTTGGCGTTATATCGAAGAGTCCGAACCTTAACTCAAACTATGACACAAAAGAGCCCGGCATTCGCCGGGCTCTTTTGTGTTGTCAAGACAACAAAGGGGATGGGAGAAATTGTTCACGGTCAAACAAAGGGGTATCAGGTTTTTGTCTTCCGTTCACAGTTTTATCTTACCAAATGGACGAATCGATTGACAACCCCTTTGCTCGTTTGTTCACATGATTGTCATAATTTTGACCGCTTCCTTCGAGGCCAGTGATTGAAGGGGAAATACTGCTCTCCAACAATGTTTCGCAAACGGAAAACCTTGCAATGTCATCATTTCATTCCTTGTGATTTCTCACCAATCGAGCGAATCGGTTGTTTTTCACCAGCCGGACCCGTTTCCCCACTCAAATCAGCGAAGCCGCTCTTTTTTCATCCGCCGGCCTGCAACATAGATGGACAGCATATAATGAAGGAAGACAGCCTAACAAGGGAGGTCGTCTTCATGAAAGAGCGAATCGCTTTTTTCTTTTGGACGGCAGCCGTCATCGTCGCATTCATCTTGAATTTGCTCGGATTCATGCGGCTCATTCCGCTCTGGGCGACAATGCCGCTGCTGTTTTGCTGTCTCCTTGGCCTCGTATCGACTTGGAACCGCCGTCATCAGTTTAAGGGATTGCCATCGAAACGAATGCGGCTGTAGCCGCATTCGTTTCAGCTCCCAAGCAGCCGCTCGAACTCTTCCAGTTTTTCGGCGAATACTTGGCACGCCTGGCGGATCGGCTCGGCGCTCGTCATATCCACCCCGGCTTTTTTCAGCACTTCAATCGGATAATCGGAGCTGCCCGCTTTTAAAAAGTCGATGTACCGCTTCACCGCCGGTTCGCCCTCTTCAAGAATTTGCCGGCTAAGCGCCGTCGCCGCGCTGAAACCAGTCGCATATTGATACACGTAGTAGTTGTAATAAAAATGCGGAATGCGCGCCCATTCCAAACCGATTTCTTTGTCGACCACCATGTCGCTGCCGAAGTACTTTTGATTCAAGTCATAGTACAGCGATGTCAGCGTCTCTGCCGTCAGCGCCTCCCCTTGCTGCTCCTTCAAATGGATCAAATGCTCAAACTCGGCAAACATCGTCTGCCGAAAGACGGTGCCGCGGAATCCTTCAAGGTAATGGTTGAGCAAATACAGCCGCTTTTTGTCATCATCGATCGTTTTCAATAAATAATCATTCAACAGCGCTTCGTTGCACGTCGACGCCACTTCGGCGACAAAAATCGAATAATGGGCGTACGGATACGGCTGCGTTCGGCGTGTGTAGTAGCTGTGAACCGAATGGCCGAACTCATGAACGAGCGTAAACAAATTGTTGACGTTGTCCTGCCAGTTGAGCAAAATGTACGGGTGTGTGCCGTACGCTCCCGAGGAATAGGCCCCGCTCCGCTTTCCTCGGTTTTCGCGGACATCAACCCAGCGATTCTCAAGTCCTTCTTTGACAATGGCGATGTATTCCTCCCCGAGCGGCGCCAACCCTTCCAGCATATACTGCTTCGCTTCGTCATACGTCACTTCCATTTTTACCTCTTTGACTAGCGGCGTATATAAGTCGTACATGTGCAGCTCATCGAGCCCGAGCGCTCGTTTGCGCAGCCGCACGTAGCGATGCAGCAGCGGCAAATGCTCGTGGATGGTAGCGATCAAGTTGTCATATACGCTCTCAGGAATGTTGTTCGCATCCAACGCGGCCTGCCGGGCGGATTCATAGCGGCGGACGCGAGCAAAAAAGTTATCCTTTTTCACCGCGCCAGCTAACGTATTGGCAAAGGTGTGTTGGAATTGATCGTACGTCTGGTACACCGCGTAAAACGCATCGCGGCGAACACGGCGATCCGCGCTTTCCAAAAAGCGGATGAAACGCCCGTGCGTGACTTCCACTTCTTCACCGTTTTCATCGACGATGGCCGGAAAGGTCAAATCGGCGTTATTCAACGCGCTGAACGTGTTGGACGCTGACTGCATCACCTCGGCCGCCTGCGCCAACAGCGCCTCCTCCTCAGCCGAGAGAACGTGCGGGCGTTGGCGCGTAATCTCATCCAAGGCATGAGCATACAATCGAAGCGGCTCGTACTGTTCCAAAAAGGCGCGCACCGTCGCCTCATCGATGGCCAAAATTTCCGGAACGATGAACGCCATCGCGCTGGACGCTTCGCTGTATAAACTTTTCGCCCGAGCGTCAAGCCCTTGGTAAAAGGAGTTGGTTGTGTCTTGATCATAGCGCATATGGGCGTATGTATACAGCTTGCCAAGCCGCATCGATACCTCGTCTTGATATTGCAGCGCCTCATACAGCAGTTCCGGCGATTCGCCAAGCCGCCCTTTGTACTCCCCGAGCTTCGGGATCATGGCTTTCACTTGACGGAACTCCTGCTCCCACGCCTCATCGGTCGGAAAAATGTCTTCTAGCCTCCATGTCTCTTCAATCGAAATCTCGCTGCGCGATGGCAGCGACTTCTTTGTCTTTTTTTCCTCCACCATGTCATCGTCCTCCTTCATATGATTGATACATGTATTATTATTCTCCATTTCTTGTTTCTTTTCCTGTTTTTTGCTCATGTTTTCCGCTTGGCGCCAACTCGAGCGCCCGCCAATACGCCGCCAGTGCCGGCGTGTCGCGGATCGTTTCGAGAAGTCTCCCCTCTTGCCGCAGCATGTCTTCCACGGTGGCTGGAAACGTGAGCGGCTTGACGAGGCGAAGCCGTTCCCCAGCTTCGCGCTGAAGATAGCCGAGCAGCCGCAGCCAATGCACATACTCAGCGACAGCCTGCCGGTAGTTGTCGCGGCCGACAAGCGGCAAGCGGCGGGGGACAAGCCGTCCGGTGCGGATTTTTTCATCCATCCAGCGCAAGAGCTGGGCCATCGTCATCGTCTGTCCCGGCGCGCGAAGAAACGGAAGCAGCACGTACGTCTGCCAAATGAACGGAGCCGTCTCCCATAAATAGCCGCGCGGCAGCGGCCAGCCCGCTTCAACCGGAAACAGTGCCGGCACGATCCCCAATTGGTAAAAGTCGGAACAAATCAAGCGAGTCGCCCGGTTCGGGTAAAGCGGAAACGTCCGGCGCCACTGTTTTTTCTTTTCGAGCCATTGTTCCCAAAACAGCGGGGGAAGCGGCGGATGGCAAGCGGCGGTCAAAGCGGTGAAATCGAGCGAGGAAAGCGGAACAGAGTCAATCGTGGCCAACGCGCGGCGAACAGACAACGGCAAGGGACGGACGAGACGGATGAATCGCTTCGTTTCGGTGCTGTAGTACCATATATGAGGAAGAGAGGAAGAGGAAAAGCGATGAGCAAACAGCCATTGAAAGCGGGAAAGCGCAACATCTCCCGCCGGCGTTGACAAGCGCCGCAAATGATGAGCGCCCAACACCCAGAGCGGGCGAATGCCGAGGCGGCGATAACCGTCATTGCGCTCGTAAAACACGGATTCCTCGATCGTCGAGCACTGATACTCGAGGGCATAGAGATGCCACTGATGGCGGAACAGCACATCGGGGCGTTGGCGAATCGCAGGCAAATACGGTTCTAGCTTCGCTTCGATGCCTTGGGCGGTAAGCCATACAAACCAGTCGCGTTTTCCGATCAAGTGCCGCTCCGATTCCGGTTCATGCTCAGCCGGACAAGCCGTTCCTTTCCGATGAGCAAAATGCGGCAAGCGACGGGGGCCGGACCGCAGCACGACTTCCTGGCGGCAGGCAGGGCAAAAAAACGGCGCGCGGCGCTTCCAACCAGCCAGCCGCTCCTCGCTCCACCGTTCCGCCCCGACAAGCGACAACACTGTTCCGTCCGCTAAAAGAGCAACGAACAACCGCATCACTCCTTTGTCCATCAAAACTAGGTGGCTGGTGATTTCATCATGGATACAGCTTTACACTGTCATTTTTTAACTAGAAAAGCCTCGTTGCATCGGTCCTGCTTTTCGCTCATTCTCCCATTGATGAAGGGAATCAGCCGTTTTTCACCAAGCCTTCTAGGAGACCGGTGATTTAAGCGGACAAGCCGTTTATCAAACCCGTTTTTCAAATAGAAAAGCCTCGTCGCATCACGATCACCTTTCAAACGATCCCCCATTGCTCAAAAGAAACAACCGTTTTTCACCAGCCTTCTAGACAGGGGGCGAACGCCAATCCGACACACCACGACGGACAGCACTCGTTCCCGTCAAGACAACGGTTCGTTCCCTTCGATTGCGAACGAAAAATGACAAGCTTCCCGTGCCACGCAACGAACGGATATGCCGAAAGCGTCATCACGCCTTCCGCGGTTGCTGGTTTACGCGTTTTGTATTCGCCAGCCCCCGTCCTTTTTCCTGCCCATGGCGCAGCAAAAAAACCTGCCCGAATGAGCAGGTGTTCCTTACAGCGCGTTACAAGAGCGGAGACAACAGCCGGGACACCGATTCAGCAAGGCGAACGCGAAACGGGCGCCGCTGAAACTGTTCATAATCGAGCACGGTCGCATGGCGGAAGTCTTCCAGAAAATCTTGGACGAGCTTTTGAATGCTGTCAGTATAATACAAAAACGCGTTCACTTCAAAATTTAAATGAAAGCTGCGCATATCCATGTTCGCGGTGCCGATCGACGCGAGCTCACCGTCAACGACAATGACTTTGCTGTGCAAAAATCCTTTTTCATACTCATAAATTTTCACCCCCGCTTCCAACAGCTCAGGAAAATAGGAGCGCGAGGCGTAAAAAACGATCTTTTTATCCGGCCGCTTCGGCGCCAAGAGACGAACATCGATGCCGCTCAACGCCGCCACTTTCAGCGCCGTTAAAATGTCTTCATCCGGCACAAAATACGGCGAAGCCACCCAAATCGACTGCTTGGCGGAAGTGATCATGGCAAAATACAGCTGCTTGATGACCTCCCACTTCTGATCGGGACCGCCAGCAATCAGCTGCACCCCGCCTTGTCCTTCTTCGTCGATCAACGGCGGTGACAAGTAGTCTGGCGTCAACAGCCGCTCACCCGTCATATAATACCAATCTTGCCAAAAGATCAACTGCAGCGTTCGGACAGCCTCCCCGCGGATGACTAAATGCGTATCGCGCCAAAACCCGAAATATTCGTTCTTCCCCAAATATTCATCCCCAATGTTCAGCCCGCCGACAAATCCGACGCTTCCGTCGATGACGATAATCTTGCGATGGTTGCGAAAGTTGATTTGATTGCTCAAAAACGGCAGGCGCACGGGGGAAAACGGGATCATCTCGACACCGGCGGCGCGCAGCTCCTCGATATAGTCGCTAGATAATTTCCAGCTTCCGACCGCATCGTATAAAAAGCGGATTCGCACCCCTTGGCGAGCCTTTTTAATCAACAATCGCTGCAATTGTTGACCGATCTCATCATGCCGGACGATATAATACTCCAAATGAATATGATGAGCCGCTTTTTCCAGCTCCGCAAAAATGGCGGCAAACGTCTCGTCCCCATTGGTCAGCACCGCGGTTTGCGATGCGAGCGAAACCGGGTGCTGACCGATGCGATAGGCCAAGCGCAACAACGGCTGCTGATGAGGCGCCATCGGCAGCCGCTCGACGGCAAACGGCGACGGCTCTTGAAACCGAAGCAGCACCGCTTCATCAAAGTCTGCTTTTCTCTTGAAACGGCGCTGCTGCCAATAGTTACGCCCAAACAAAAGGTAAAACAAAAAGCCGACGAGCGGGAAGCTGCCCAGCACGGCAAGCCAAGCGATCGTTTGCGCCGGCTGGCGATTTTCCAATGAAATGACAAACGCAATAAAGACAACCGAACAAGAGATGAGCACGCTGAAAATACCGAGCAGCTTTCCTTCCCAAAATCCATGTGTCAAGGTCAGCAGCGCACCGACAACGACAACAAGAATGGCGACTCTAGATGAATTTCTCAAAAAGACCCCCCCACCTGCTTTTCATAAGCAGCCGCCTAATTTCTCTTTGTTTCCCCGCCCCGCGGGCTGACTTTGGCCATTGACGCAGAAAACGCCGATTTCTGGCGCGAAATCGGCGAAAGAACCTTATCGAGCGGGAAAATACGTTTTCAACGTTTCGAGCGCATTATCGCCCATGATTTCTGTTCCATACTCTTCAAGGCGATAAATCGTCAGCTGCGAGTCGCTTCCGTATTCCAGCAGAAGGCTGAGCACATTGTCGACTTCGTGTTCAGAGTAATGGTCGCCAAATTCGACAAACAAGTAGTACCGCCCCTCAAATTGGAACAAACGGTTCGACAATCCAGAAAAGTCAGCGCGGTACGCCAGCGAAAGGATATCCTCAAAATCGTTGAAGGAAAGGATAAATTGCAGGACATCTTGTTCACCGCCATCTTCCAGAGCCGCCTTGGCCCCGAAATGGAAATGATGGCCGAACAGCGATTCCATTTTTTCATCAGCGGACAGCGTAAACTCGCGCCATTTTTCTTCCGGAAGCGGCAGTTCCAGCTTGCTTCCATCCTTGGACAGCTGCGCTTTCGTCACCACCACTTCCAGCCCTTTTTCCAATGCCTGCACTTGAATCCAAAGCGGGCCCTCGAGCGAAAAGTCGCTTTCCCCATGGACTTCATCCATCATTTCCCAAAACAATTCTTCGCTCCGTTCGCGATTGTACCAAATTTCCTCACGGTCAAAGCCGCGCTCTTCTATATCAACGTAAGAAATATAAAATTTCACGGTATGCTCGTTAATACGTTCCATTTCCATCTTTCTCAACTCTCCCTTCTACACAAGAGAAATAAAAAGGGAAGGGATCCAAACCCCCAAAGACTATGCCAAACTGCATATCTTGTACTTTTATTTTATGATAAAAAACAGAGGAAGGGAAATAAAAAAACGCGTTTTTAAAAATTGGTTATGAAACCGGCCATGTCCTACTATAATGATGATGAACACGGACGGAATGAGGGACGCGATGATGGACGAATATATCGTTTCGATTTTGCTCATTATCGGCATTGATGTCATTCTCGGTGGGGATAACGCTGTTGTGATCGCCTTGGCGAGCCGCAACTTGCCGGAACGAAAACGCAACGCCGCCATTATTCTCGGCACCGCTCTCGCCATCGCTGTTCGCATTGTCTTGACCGCAGCCGTTGTTTGGCTGTTGACCGTGCCGTTCTTGCAGCTGGCGGGCGGCATCGTTCTCTTTTGGATCGCGCTCAAGCTGATTGGGAAAAAAGAAGAAACATCGGCTGTCATCAAAGCCGAACCCTCTCTCTGGAAGGCCGTTCGAACCATCGTTGCCGCTGACGTGGCCATGGGCCTTGACAACGTCATCGCCATCGCCGGGGCTGCCCAAGGTCATATCGGGCTTGTCATCTTCGGCTTTCTCTGCTCGGTTCCTATCATCATTGTAGGCAGCAAACTCATCCTTTATGCCTTGGAGAGGTTCCCGTTTCTCATTTATGTCGGCGGCGCCTTGCTCGCGTATACAGCCGGAAAAATGATCGCCGCCGAAGAACGGCTGCGCCCGTTTTATGACCCGCGCTGGGAACTCCTCTTCCCGCTTTCAGCGGCCGTTCTTGTCGTTTTGCTTGGCTTTGCGGCCAACCATCGATCGCGCGCCGCATAACCCGAAACGCTCCATGGGCAATCCCTTGCCCTCCAGCTAGGAAGGAAACTGGCCGCTTGTCGGCGCGTGATTTTCACAAAACGATCCACGGGCAATGCCTTGCCCTTCACCCGAGGATGAAAATCATCGTTCGCCAAGGCGTACAGGCACGAAAGTTCCATGGGCAGCGACTTCACCTAGGAGGACGAAAACGATCGCTCACCGATGCGTATGTTCACGAAAGTTGCATGGGCCACAATCTGCCCTTCCCCCAAGGGGGGAAGAAGCAGGCGCCAGTGCGACATGTTCACGGAACAGATCATGATAAAAAACTTCTACATGGCGAACCATGTAGAAGTTTTTTATCAGCCGTTGACGAGCCGCTGTGCTTCGCGCAGCTGATACGCGCGCACTTTGCGCGGCAGAAAGCGGCGGATTTCATCTTCATTGTAACCGACTTGCAGCCGCTTTTCGTCAATGATGATCGGTCGGCGCAAAATGCCCGGATTTTTTTGAATGAGCTCATATAAATCTTGAAGCGGCAAAGTTTCCAAATTAATGTTCAACTTTTGGAACACTTTTGAACGAGTCGAAATGATTTCATCCGTCCCCGTTTCCGTCATCCGCAAAATTTCCTTAATCTCCTCAACCGTTAGCGGCTCGGAGAAAATATTGCGTTCGACATATGGAATATCATGCTTCTCGAGCCACGCCTTCGCCTTCCGGCACGATGTGCAGCTCGGTGATGTGTATAGCTTGACCACTTTGATCACTCCTTTTCACAAGGAATCCCTTGCTCCATCTGTCCCCTTTACGCGAGGACAGGCATCATGCGAAGCATTCGATGGCATAGCGGTACGGCCTACACCCGCCGATGCGGCCGTCAGCAGGGTTGCCAATCGTTTGCAAATTGAAATGACTTTAACATGATATATTATACAATAAATCCGCAAAGAAAGATATAGTTTTTCCATCAACCATGGAATTTTCTTTCGTTCTACTTTCCAGCGCTCTAAAAATCGTCTACAATGAAAGAAGAAGAGGAAAAGGGAGGAAAAACGAATGGCCGGCTATTTCCTCGATTTTGTCATCGTGGCGGCGCTGATCGTCGGGGGCACGGCGTTGATGGGAAACATCAGCCGTACGATGGGAGAGCGTTTGTTTGGTCGAAACAAAAGAAGAGCACACATTGAGGCCTCCCGTCACATTCAGCAAGGCTGGAACGCTGTCGGCGGGAAAAAATAACCGTTCTCGAGGTAGCGCGCGCACATGCGCCGTCTCCCACCGCTTTCCTTGCGGCGCAGAGACGGCGCTTTTTTTTGGCGCTCGCCTGCCGGGCGACCGTTTAGGCGTACATCGCCCGGTATCGTTTGTATTCTTCTTCGGAGCAAAGCACAAAATGCCCCGGTGTAATTTCGCGAAATTCGAGCTCTTCACCGTCTTTGTAGCCATGCTGAGACGGATCATAAACGATCCGCCGGCGCGTTCGCTCCGTTTCCGGATCCGGAAGCGGAATGGCGGAAAGCAGCGCCTTGGTGTACGGATGGATCGGGTTGCGGTACAGCTCTTCTGATTCGGCCAGTTCGACCATTTTGCCGAAATACATGACCCCGATCCGGTCGCTGATGTATTTGACCATCGACAAGTCATGGGCGATAAACAAATACGTCAACCCTTTTTCGCGCTGCAGCCGCTTCAATAAGTTCACGACTTGCGCCTGGATCGAGACGTCAAGCGCGGAAATCGGCTCATCGGCGATGATGAACTCCGGCTCGACGGCCAGCGCCCGAGCGATGCCGATCCGCTGGCGTTGACCGCCGGAAAACTCGTGCGGGTAGCGGCTCGCGTGCTCACGGTTTAAACCGACCGTCTCCAGCAGCTCATAGACGCGCCGCATCCGCTCTTCTTTCGTTTTCGCCAGCCCATGAATGTCAATGCCTTCGGCGATAATATCGGCGACCGTCATCCGCGGATTGAGCGAGGCGTACGGGTCTTGGAAAATCATTTGCATTTTCCGGTTTAACTCTTTGAGCTCTTTTTTGGATTTCTTGCCGTGCACATTGACGCCGTTAAACAGCACTTCCCCTTCCGTCGCCTCATACAGCCGGATGATCGTCCGCCCGGTCGTCGACTTGCCGCAGCCTGACTCGCCGACCAATCCGAACGTTTCGCCTTTGTAAATATCGAATGTCACGCCGTCGACCGCTTTGACGACTTCACCGCGGCCAGCCGGGAAATATTGCTTTAAATTTTTCACTTCCAACAGCTTTTGTCTAGCCACGCGGGGTTCCTCCTTTCCGAGCGACGATCTCGGCGAACCGTTTCATCCGCTCGCGCACGATCGCCGGCGGCTCGACGTTCGGCGCCATCTCATGCAATAGCCATGTCGCCGCATAGTGAGTGTCCGACACCTGAAACATCGGCGGCTCAAGTTCATAGTCAATTTTGAGCGCGTACGGATTGCGCGGCGCGAACGCATCGCCTTTGGGCGGATTTAACAAATCGGGCGGCGAACCCGGGATCGAATACAGCTCTGTATCTTTATGGTCAAGGCTCGGCATCGAGGCGAGCAGTCCCCATGTGTACGGGTGTTTCGGATTATAAAAAATTTCGTCGACCGTGCCGATTTCCACGATTTTGCCCGCGTACATGACCGCAACGCGATCGGCCATGTTGGCGACGACCCCTAAGTCGTGGGTGATGAAAATAATCGACATGCCGAGTTTTTTTTGAATGTCTTTCATCAGCTCCAAAATTTGCGCCTGAATCGTCACATCCAGCGCGGTCGTCGGTTCATCGGCGATCAAAATTTTCGGATTGCACGCCAAGGCGATGGCGATCACCACGCGCTGGCGCATCCCGCCGGAAAATTGGTGCGGGTATTGCTTTATGCGCAGCTCGGCGTTTTTAATGCCGACCAGCTGCAACAGTTCGATCGCCCGTTTGCGCGCTTCGTCTTTTGACAGCTTTTGGTGTTTTAAAATCACTTCCATAATTTGCTTTCCGATCGTCATCGTCGGATTGAGCGATGTCATCGGGTCTTGGAAAATCATTGAAATTTTCGCACCGCGAATCGATTGCATGTCTTTCTCCGACAGCTTCGTCAAGTCTTTCCCTTCAAATAAAATTTCCCCTTGCTTGATTCGGCTCGGCGGCGTTGGCAACAGGCGCATGAGCGCTTTGGACGTCACTGATTTCCCAGACCCCGACTCGCCGACAATCGCCAACGTTTCCCCTTTATACAAGTCGAAGGTGACCCCGCGGACGGCTTGCACTTCGCCGGCGTGGATGTCGAAAGAAACATGCAAATTGTTTACCTGCAAAATTTTCTCCATCGGTTTCACCCCTTCCGTTCCTTATTTGCGCATTTTCGGGTCCAACGCATCGCGGATTCCGTCAGCCACCAAGTTGAAGCTCAAAATGAGCAAGCTGATGACGACCGCTGGAATGATCATCAAATGCGGATACGTTTGAATCGACTTATACCCATCGTTGACAAGCGAACCGAGCGATGCTTCCGGCGGGCGGATGCCAAGGCCGATAAAGCTCAAAAACGCCTCGGTGAAGATGGCTGATGGAATCGTGAACATCGTCGTGATGATAATCGGGCCGATGACGTTCGGAATCAAATGTTTGAAAATAAGCCGCGATGTCGGCGCCCCGAGCGTCCGTGCCGCCAACACATATTCCATGTTCTTTAATTTCAACACTTGCCCGCGCACGATCCGCGCCATCGTCGTCCAACCGGTAATAACCATCGCCAAAGTGATAGAAATGATTCCGGGTTCAAAAATCAAAATGAACAAAATGACCACGATCAAATACGGAATACCGTTTAAAATTTCGATAATTCGCTGCATCACATTGTCGACGCGGCCGCCATAGTAGCCGGAAATGCCGCCGTACGCAATCCCGATCAATAAGTCGATCAATGCGGCCAGCAAGCCGATATAAAGGGAGATGCGCGTGCCGTACCACGTTCTCACCCACAAGTCGCGCCCTAAGTCATCCGTGCCAAACCAATAATACTCTTTGACACCGCGCTGTTTATACACATCAACGCCGTTTGCATCCCGGCCGTCAAACGGAAGCCAATGAACATGTTCAAGCACCGGGATTTTCGGCGGAAGTTTCGCATGCCGCAAGTTTTGCTCCTTGTACGTCCGGTCGCTCACCATCGGGGCGATGATCGCCATGAGCGTCAGAATGATAATCATCACAAGCCCGACGATCGCTGCTTTATTTTCGCGAAGGCGAAGCCAAGCATCCTGCCAAAACGTCAAACTCGGACGATTGATCTTCTCCTGCTCACCGACGTTCGGCGGGGCGGGCTGAAACCAATCCGATGAAAGTTGTTCATAGTTTTGTTTCGCCATTATTTTTTCCCTCCCGCTAACCGGATGCGTGGATCGACAATCCCATACAACACGTCAACGATAAAGACAGCCAAAATCAACAAAGCCGAATAAAACAACGTCGTGCCCATAATGACAGGATAATCGTTCAGTTCGATCGAGCGAACAAACTGCTCCCCAAGGCCAGGGACAGCAAACAATTTCTCAATCACCAACGTTCCAGTCATTAAATTGACCGTCATCGGGCCTAAAATCGTAATGACAGGAATGAGCGAGTTGCGAATGGCATGTTTGAGAATAACCCCCGCTTGGCTAATCCCTTTCGCTCGAGCGGTCAAAATATAATCAGAGCTCAACACCTCAAGCATCTCGGTGCGCATAAAGCGGGCGATGCTGGCGATGACCCCGACAGACAGCGCCAAGGTCGGAAGAATGGTATATTTGAAGCCTTCCCAAAACGCTACCGGGAGCAACTGCCATTTCACAGCGATAAAGTATTGCAAAAATCCCCCAAGCACAAACGATGGGATGGAGGCGCCCAATACGGCAATAACTGTCGCCGTATAATCTTCCCAGCGATTGTGGCGAATCGCCGCGACAATTCCGAGAATCAACCCGACGATCGTCCCAAAAACGATCGCCTGAAACCCGAGCTGGGCCGACGGGCCGATTCGGTCGCTGATCAGTTCCGTCACCGGACGGTTGTCATATTGGAACGATACGCCGAGATCGCCTTTGAGCAAATTCCCTAAATAGAGCATGTACTGAACAGGAACAGGCTTATCCAATCCGTATTCTTTTAAAATCAACGCCTTTTGCTCCGGCGTCAGCTTTTCTTGGTTTTGCAGCGGCGAGCCGGGCAGCAGCTTCATCAAAAAGAACGTCAGCGTGGCGATAATGAACAATGTAACGACCATATAAACGAACCGTTGAAGCGTATATCGCGCCATGGACGCACCTCCTCTGCTTTTCTTGGAAAATCCCACACACAACGGTAATAAGGATGTTCAACCCCTGGTTTAGGGCAGCTCGCTGCCCATGGATCTTTCTGTGAAAATGCCGCACGGGCGCGGGATTTTCATCCCCCGGGTGGAGGGCAAAATGTTGCCCATGGGCCTTTTCTGTGAAAATCCCCTCGGCAAGCGTTGATTTTCATCCCCGAGTGGAGGGCAAATCACACTGCCCATGGAACGTTCAGTGAAAACCGCCCATACCTTCATCAATCGTTTCGATGTTGGGGCAGGGCAGGACGTTGCCCATGAGACGTTTCTTTGACCGCCCCACGCCGTTTGTCATCATTTTCATGACCTGTGCGCTTTTTTAATCTTCGCTGTTTTTCGACATTTTTCGCTTTGGCAGGCAAAAGGAGAGTATATGCTTTGTGCATATACTCTCCTCCGCATTTTCAAGAGAACAATGGATTACTCGACATACGCCCATTTCAAGCTGTAGTCGGCGCCGACTAGGTGCGTGACGAAATCTTTGACGTATTCACGTTGCACATACGCAGTGCTGCGTTGATACAGCGGAGCGATCGGCATTCCTTCAAAGACGATTTTCTCGGCTTTCAGCATAGCATCCCAACGAGCTTGTGGATCGTTGGCAATCGTTGTTTGCGCGTCTTTGATTAACTTGTCATACTCGGCATTCGACCAGCCGGTTTCATTGTGCGGGCTTGTCGATGTCCAGAGCTGCAGGAACGTCATCGGGTCTTGATAGTCCGGACCCCAAGCGGAGTACGACAAATCATATTGCATATTGCTTTCGAGCTTCAGCTTTTGCGCAAACGGTTGCTGTTTGATGTTCACAGTCAAGCCCGGCAAGTTTTTCTCGAGCTGTTCTTTTACATACTCGCCGATTTTCTTCGCGCTGTCGGTGTCATAGTTCAGCAACTCGACTGTGAATTTGTCTTTGCCCAGCTCTTTTTTCGCTTGCTCCCACAGTTTTTTCGCTTCATCCGGATTGTAATTGACCAAATCGCCGTTTACATCGCGGAAGTCTTTTCCATCCGGACCGGTGACGAAGTCTTTCGGGACGGCGAACTTCGCCGGGATCGAACCGTTGTTCAGCAGCGTATCAACCATCGCTTGGGTGTCGATGGCCATCGCGATCGCTTTGCGGGCGTTGAGGTTGGTCATCGGTTCTTTTTTCGTGTTCATGCGCAGCCAGTAGAGCGACGGATCCAATTTCGTGTGGAAGTTTTTGTCGTTTTTGTACTTGTCAACGAACTCCGCGGTCAGGACGACGCGGTCCGCTTGTTTCGTTTCATACAAGTTGACGGCTGTCGCTGTGTCTTTGACGACTTTGACATTGACTTTTTCGAGCTTCACTGTGTCTTTGTCCCAATAGTTCGGGTTTTTCGTGTAAACCCATCCTTGTTCGTGCTTCCACTCGCTCAACACGAACGGGCCGTTGTACAGCGTCGTGTTGGCTTCAAGACCGTATTTGTTACCCTGCGCTTTTACAAACTTTTCGTTTTGCGGCATGAACGTGCCGAACGCTGTCAAACCGACGAAATACGGAACAGCGTTTTTCAGCTCAACTTTGAGCGTGTAGTTATCAAGAGCTTTGACGCCGACTTGGTCAAGCGGCACTCTGCCTGTGTTGGCTTCTTCCGCGTTTTTAATGCCGTACATAATGTACGCGTATTCCGATTTCGTTTTCGGATCGAGCACGCGCTTCCAAGCGAATTCGAAGTCGTGCGCCGTCACCGGATCGCCGTTCGACCACTTCGCGTCTTTGCGAAGCTTGAACGTGTACGTTTTGCCGTCGTTGCTCACTTCATAGCTTTCCGCTACTCCCGGCACCGGTTTGTTGTCTTTGCCTAAGCGGTACAAGCCTTCCATGACGTTGTTCAAAACGATAAACGATACTTGGTCGGTAGCGAGCGCCGAATCAAGCGACGGGATCTCCTGATTTTCAAGCAAATTCAGCACTTGTTCCTTCTTTGCCGCCGGTTTTTCATCGCCCTTACCACTTTGGGCATTGTTGTTGTCCTTGCCGCCACACGCCGCTAAAAACGTCGACAGCGCGAGAAGCAGGACGACGAAGAATGAAAATCGCTTCTTCACTAAAACCCCCCCTTAAAGATTATGTAGTGTATTACAAATCTTCTGAACGATTCGATTTCAGAAGATTGTACTTACATGCTTT
>NZ_JPYA01000052.1 GCF_000750005.1 Geobacillus icigianus
CGAGTTACACGCAAAAACAAGGATGGAACAACCGTTGCTTATCTCCAGCTTGCTCACAATGAATGGGATCCGAAGGCCAAATATGCGAAAGCGAAGGTGATTTATTCGTTCGGGCGCGAAGACGAAGTGGATCGCGCTGTCTTGGAGCGTCTAGCCAAAAGCATTTCGCGATTCCTTTCTCCGGAGCAGGCTTGGGAAGTCGAAACGTTGACAGGAGAAGCTTCCGATGACTTTCAATTCCAGTCATGCAAACACCTCGGCGGCGTTTGGCTCTTGGATCAGCTCTGGAGACAACTGGGATTGGGAGACATTCTCCATTCCTTGTTTGCCTCCCGGCATCATCAAATTCCGCTGGAACGGCTGATTTTTGCCATGGTGGCGAATCGCGCCCTTCATCCATCAAGCAAGCTGGCGATGGAGGAGTGGGTGGAGAAGGACGTGTATATTCCTCATCTTCCCGAGGTCGCCAGCCATCAGCTGTACCGAGCGATGGATGAACTGCTGGCTGTGCAACCGGAATTGGAACGTCAAGTGTTCCATGCTGTAGCTGACTTATTGAATCTGGAAGTCGATTTGATTTACTTTGATACGACTTCCTCGTACTTCGAAGTGGATCCTTCTGAAACACCGGAAGGAGAATCGCTTCGAAAACAAGGATTCTCGAAAGACAAACGCCCAGACTTGGTTCAAATCGTCATTGGGCTCGCTGTCACCCGGGAAGGAGTCCCGATTCGCGCTTGGGTATGGCCTGGCAATACCATGGACATGACGGTCATCAAACAGGTGAAACAAGACTTGATTGGCTGGAAGCTTGGACGTGTGATCAGCGTCATGGACCGCGGCTTTTCCTCTGAAGAGAATTTGCGAATCTTGCAACAGGCCGGCGGACACTACATTGTCGGCGAAAAAATGCGATCCGGCAAAGCCGCCGTCGAAGAGGCCTTAAGCCGTCGCGGACGTTATCATGAAGTGGACGAGAATTTGCACATCAAAGAAATTATCGTCGGCGACGGAGAAGCGCGTCAGCGCTATGTTCTCGTGTACAATCCCAGCGAAGCCGAGCGCCAACGCAAGGAGCGAGAAAAGCTGCTCGAATCGCTGAAAGAGGAGTTAGAAGGGCTTCGCCAACTCCCAAACGAAGCCCATCATAAGGCGACCTGCCGGTTGCGTTCCCATCCGTCCTACGGAAAATACTTGCGCCAGTTGAAGGACGGAACCCTTCGCATCGACAAGCAAGCGGTTCGTGACGCGGAAAAGTACGACGGCAAATATCTCATCCGGACATCCGATGACACCTTGTCTGCCGAAGATGTCGCCATCGGGTATAAGCAGCTGGTGGATATTGAGCAGGCCTTCCGAACATTGAAGTCTACATTGGAATTGCGGCCTATGTATCATCGCTTGGAAGACCGCATTCGGGCGCATGTGCTGCTCAGTTGGCTTGCTCTCTTGTTAGTTCGGATCGTGGAGATTCGAACCCATGAATCGTGGCCGAACGTAAGGGACGAATGCGAACGTCTCATGCTTGGACATTTTTCTTCAAAAAACGGTGACCTTGATCAACGAACCGAACTGACGACTAAACAGGCTCAATTCTTTGCGGCTCTAGGGCTGGAGCCTCCTCCGAAGATTCTAGGCATCCATCCTCGCACCTAGATACACGCCCAACGTATGCCCCAATGCCTCTCGTCCCTTTGGTATCAAGGGATGAGAGGCATTTTGTTTGCCTAGTCACTGTCGAACTCGGGAACGGGGAAGTAAGCTTAAATTTTAAACTCGTCATCCTCTTATTCATCGTCAGAGATACAACAACATTGACAAATTTTTAATCCATATGTCTCTTCGATAGACTCTTTTAGTTTCTTAAGTTTTTTTGAATAATGAAGTACTTCCATGCGGTAGTGTTCTTTATCTTTTTCTTCGGTGCAATAGTCAATACATTCAGCAATCTTAAGAAGATCTATTTTTAATTGCATATATGCTTTTAAAATCTCGT
>NZ_JPYA01000053.1 GCF_000750005.1 Geobacillus icigianus
CGTGCCCTAGAAGAAGCGGAAAAGCGTTGTGATCGGAGACAGGAGGAAAGGGGGAAAGCGCCGTTTGGCTCTTTTCTTGAAAGGGAAAAAAATTTCTTCTATCCTAAAAGCGTAACCGTTTCGGTGAGACAAGCTGAGCGGTGTCGTCTTCCCTTTGAACGAACCGAGCGCCCGCTTTCCCGACCATCGGGCTTTCGAGGCGCTCAAGGGAAAAGAAGTGAAGCGTCTGGGACAATTGAAGGCAATCGAGAGAAAAGCGCGAATATACTTGGTAAGGAAGGGGAATCGATGCTGCAAAGGAAGTGATGGGTCGATGTTTCATGTGTTAGTGACGACAGACGCCAATTACCTTCCACCGCTAAAGGTGTTGATGCATTCGTTGTTTTGCAACAATCAGCGCCCGTTTACGTTTTACTTGCTTTATTCACGCATTGCCGAACAAGACCTAGAAGCGCTCGGGGAATTCGTTCGCAGACAAGGGCATAAGCTTGTATCGATCTATGTGGACCCGCAACTGTTTTGTGATGCGCCTGTGTTCCGCCACTACACGGTTGAGATGTATTACCGATTGGCAGCCCATTTATTTTTGCCTCCGCATGTTGAACGCGTCTTATACCTTGATCCGGATATTGTGGCGATCAATCCGATCGATGAGCTGTACGAGATGGACTTTGAAGGGAACTTATTCATTGCCGCTGAACACACCCATTCGACCAAAGTGGCGAATTTATTCAATAAGCTGCGGCTGAAAACGCCGAACGCCAAGGGGTATTTCAATACGGGCGTGATGATGATGAACGTGGAGTTGATGCGCATGCACGTTCATCTTGCCGACATTTATCAATTTATCCGCGATCACCGCTTTAAGCTCGTCCTGCCCGATCAGGATGTAGTGAACGGGCTGTATTGGGACAAAATTAAGCCGGTCGACGGCTATCGTTACAATTACGATGCGCGTTATTACGATTTTTTGCAGCTGTTGCCCAACCCGAAACACGATTTAGCTTGGATTGAGGAAAACACCGTTTTTATCCATTATTGCGGGAAAGAAAAACCGTGGAAAGATCATTATAAAGGGGAGCTTGGACGGTTTTACAAGCGGTACAGCCAAGTGTTAGAGCTCGAGGGTGAAGCGACAGTGTAAGGAATGGGGAGACAAAGGTGTCCCGTTGCGGCGGGACACCTTCGTTGTTACCGTTTGCGCTCTTGGCGGCGGATGCCAGCGGCCGCCGCGCGCGCTTGCGCTTCGAGATCTTCATGGTCAGCAAACTCTTGCGAATAGTCCACGTCAATGCCGTCAGATTTCAGCTGTTTTGGCACTTGCGGCAAAGTCGCTTTGTTTTTGTCGCGCGTTCGTTGTCCGCGAGAACGACCCATTCCCCATGCCCCCTTGCTGAAAGATGTGAATCGTACGATTCATCGATTAGGATGGCTTGAACGGGGCAAAGGTATAAATGGTAATCCTATCTAAGAGGCTGGTGATTTCATCGTGGATATGCCTTTACAATGTTAGTTCTCAATTAGAAAAACCTCGTTGTATCGGTCCTTTTTTCCGCGCATTCTCCCATTGATGAAGGGGATCAGCCGTTTTTCACCAGCCTTCTCAGTGCAGGCTGAATGGTCAAAGCTAAGGGCGGCTTTTTAGTGGCGAGCTTTTTTCGCTGTATAGCCGCCCGCTTGGTCCGCCAGTTTGAAATCGCGGGCATAGCTGACTTCTTGCGCGCTTGTTAGCGTATGTTTCGCTTTTTCGCGTTTTCGTTTTTCCGCCATCGCTTGTTCCCTCGCTTTTCATCGATCGTTTGTTGATTTTCATTTTGGACGAATTCTTCCGTTTTTATGCATAAAAAAGAATGTCCGGACGGACATCCTTGTTTGACTGCTCCGATCGGCGCGCCTACGCTTCCTTTCGTTTCCCCTCTTCGGCGGCGAAGGAGGGATGGCGCATCGTATAGAGCGTGTAGTTGTCTTTCGTAATTTCATACAAATCGTACACGTCCGCACCGATTTGTTCAAGCAGCGGCCGCCGCGTTTCGTTGGCGGGCGTGATGTAGGGCAGTTTTTCAGCCGCTTTGATCGAACGGACGTTAGCTTTGCGGATGCGCAAAAACACCGTTTCAATCGACAGCTCATAAAACAGTTCATGGAAAAACGCTTCTTTCGCGCGGCGATTGTAGCCGAGCCCATGATACGGTTTGCCGAGCCACGTGCCTAAAAAGCCGGTGCCATTCTCGATGTCAAACAAACTGATCGTGCCGATCGGGTTGCCCCATTCGTCCAAAATCGTGCGCGAAATCAGTTCGCCGCGTTCTTCCGCCTCGATGAGCTGTTTGGTCATAAACAAAAACTCTTCGTACGAGCGAGCTTTCTGGCGCACGAAAGGGAAGACGTCCGGGTGCACCATCAGCTCGTACAGCGCATGGCAGTCTTGCAGCTCGCGTTTTTTCAACATGGCCAATCCCTCCTTCGAGACGAGGGCAGCCTCCCAGCGGGACCCACCCTCGAAATTTTTATCGAACGTTCATGAAAAAAATTTCGGGGTGGGAATCGAACCCACTAGAACCAGCGCGAGCGCTGGTGGCGCACCATTTGCCTTCCCCTTCTTCTAGTCCGTATGCGGTTATAAACGAAAACTGCCTTCAAGTCCCTTTTATCATACACAATCTGTGTGAAAAAGAGAATCGCTTTTTTGTTAATTTTGTTTGGATATTTTTTGTCGGTCTTGTTGTAACAGCAAATCAGCGAGACAATCTTCCAACGTTGGAAACGAAAAGCGAAATCCGGCTTGCAGCAGTTTTTCCGGAATGACGCGTTGCCCTTCTGTCACGAGCATGCTCATTTCGCCAAGGAGAAGGCGGAGTGCTGCCTCGGGGACCGGAAGCCAATGCGGGCGGCGCAGCAAACGGGAGACGGTGCGCCCAAACTCATTCATCGAGACCGGATGGGGCGCCGTGAAGTTGATCGGGCCGGATAGCGTTTCGTGTTTGATGAGATAAGAAACGGCGCGGACGACGTCGTCAAGGTGAATCCATGACAGCCATTGCCGTCCGCTGCCGATCGGGCCGCCGACGAACAGCCGATACGGTTTGACCATCATCGGCAAGGCGCCGCCATGTCGGGCCAGCACGACGCCCAAACGGGCATAGACCGTGCGGATGCCGAGCTGTTCGATCGGACGGGCCGCCGCTTCCCACGCTTGAACCGTTTTGGCGAGAAAATCTTGTCCATACTCGTTCGTTTGTTCCGTAAATGTTCCGGTGTCCGATGTCCCGTAAATGCCGATGGCGCTCGCGTTGATGAACACGTTCGGATGGCGGGGGAGGGAAGCGATATATCGGGCCATCGCGTCGGTTGCCTGCAAGCGGCTGGCGACAATCCGCTCTTTTTGTTTGGCGGTCCAACGTTTCCGGTTGAGCGGTTCACCGGCTAAATTGACGGCCACATCGATCGTGTCCGGCCTTCTTTTGTCATCGTCCAAGGAAAGATAATGAAGGCGGCCTTCCGAAGGACGGGGGGAGCGGGTAAAAATATAAACGTCATGCCCTTGTGCGGAAAAATGGAGGGCAAGCGCCCGGCCGATCAGTCCGGTTCCGCCGTTGATGGCGATGCGCATAGCGGTCTCTCCTTTCGCCAAACGATTTCTTTATTTACTATGTTCGTGCTGTGCGCGCCAATTCCTTTTTGTGATACGATAAAACGAGAGGAGAGATGGACAGGATGGGGACGATTATTGAAATCGCGCCCACGAAGGGAAACGGGGAACGGTTTTGGCTTGTCATTGACTGCGCCGAAGAGCCGCCGCTCAAGCTGACGGTCGACCAAGATGTGTTGCTCCAATTCCGGCTGAAAAAAGGGATGGCGGTCGATGAGGCGCTTTTGCGCGAGATCATTGCTGCCGATGGCGTAAAAAAGGCGTATCAGCAAGCGTTGTACTTTTTGGCGCGCCGGATGCGCTCCGAGCAGGAAATCATTCGCCATTTGCGCAAAAAGGGCGTTGCCGATGCGGTGGCGGAGCAGGTGCTCAACAAGCTTCGCGCCGAGCGGTATGTGGATGACGAGGCGTTTGCGCGAGCTTATGTATGCACGCAGAAAAAGGCGGCGAAAGGGCCGCTGCTCATTCGCGCCGAATTGGAGCGGCTTGGTGTACCGACTGATTTGATCGAGCAAAGTTTGGCCGAGTATTCGTGGGAGGAACAACTGCATGGCGCCCGCGCTCTTTTCGAAAAGGCCAAACGACAACGCCGGGCTGAATCGGCCCGCGCGTTTTCCGAGCGGGTTCGACAGCAGCTTGGGCGCAAAGGATTTCCTCATGAAGTGATTGCGGCGGTGCTGGAGGAAGGGAGTGGGCAAACGGACGAGCAGGAGTGGGAGGCGCTTGTCGTTCAAGCAGAAAAAGCGCACCGCCGCTATGCGCAGCACCCGCGCCCGCTGTACGAGCAAAAAATGCGCCAGGCCCTGTATCGCAAAGGGTTTTCCCTCCCTCTTATCGACGAATGGCTGCGATCTCGCGATGGCTGATGTTAGTCACCGCCGGCGCTCGGTCGAACGTCCGGGAGCGCCGGGGCGTAGCCATCGCGTCGCGAAGCCGTCCGGATTCATCCGATCGACCATCAAGGTGGGTGAAAAAACGCCGTTTGCCTTGATCGATGATGGAACGCGTGAACATCGAGGCTGATGCAGCAAGTGTTTTGGCTCTTCCCCAAAAGTTGTCCTTGATTTGTTCGTCACGTACCTTAACTTATGCCACCAAGAAAGAACAGGAAACGAATCATGTTTTGCATACACTTATGCAAAGAAGTGAACCGTCTGCCAAGTACATGTTGTGGTGAGGAGCCAGTTTTTCCCCTTGAGAACCGATGCCGAGAAGGGGTTGCGCGAGCCAATCCTCAGCCTCCACCGACAACGCGATTTCGGAGGCTGCAAGGGCAAAAAGAAAGGGGGAACTTTCGATGATAAACGAAGGAGCCAAGCGGTACAGCGAAATGACGAAAGAAGAATTGCAACAAGAAATCGCCGTGCTGGCCGAAAAGGCGCGCAAGGCAGAGCAAATGGGCATGGTGAATGAATATGCCGTCTATGAGCGGAAAATCGCCATGGCAAGAGCGTATATGCTCAATCCGGCTGATTTTCGCCCGGGGGAGATTTACGAAATCGAAGGGGCGCCCGGCGAGTATTTCAAAGTGCGCTATTTAAAAGGAGTGTTTGCCTGGGGATGGCGATGGAAAGGAACCGGTGAAGAGGAGGCGCTCCCGATTTCGCTTTTGCGCCGACCGGTGAGAGAGGAGAGCTAGGAAAAAGGGGCGTCCGCATGAAACGGAACCGCCCCTTTTGGCTAGGACTGCTTGCGCGTCTGCCGCTCCAAAATGATAAGGTCGAGCGTTTGTTGCGTTTCCCCGTTGACTTGCGAGTGGGCATGTTTCGGATTGGCCCACGGCTGTTGGAACGGATTGGAGTAAAGGTGATCGTAAAACGGTTTGTGCCGATGGCGACCCATGGCTGTTCACCTCGCTGCCGGAATGTGCCGGGGAGGGCGGTGGGCCGCACCGTGCCCCGGTGTGGCTGTTAGAAAAAGTCGCTTCGCTCTCCCGAGGCGCGCATCCGTTCCTGCGGGTGGGTGTTGGTTGTGCCGTCAGCCCGCTTCGATGCATATTCGGCTTTGGCGCGCGGCTCGCCTTCGAGCTTGTTGTTGTTTTGGTTTGGGAAATGGCGCTCTTTATTCCGCACGGCACATTCCCTCCTTTATGGCGTGCCCGTGTTGGGTGGCCAACACGGTATTTTTAGTATGGGACGCCGTGCGGTGCTTATGTGTGAAAATGACTGGACAGCTACCCATCAGTTGTTAGGGCAATACGATCATTTGTTCTGCTGGCGATCCGGCGACCGTCCGAACGGCCTCCATCAGTTGTTGGGGGCCAACTCCAGTTTTTTGCGCCGCCACGTTGGCACGGTAATGATGTCAGTGGCACCATTCACCGCGGCGCGGACGAGCTGTTGGCGGAAGCGGAACCCGTAGTAGATGACCATGAGTCCGTAAACGGCGAGGAAGGTGTAGCCGGGATGGGCGCCGAGAAACAGGCCGCCGATGCCGGCGAAATCGTTTCATGTGTTTGGTTTGGCTGCCGAGGGGCGCTTTGGCCAACGAAAAAGGCCGATGCCCGAACGGGAGATCTGCCGTTTCGGGTCGGCCTTTTTTGCCGCGCTTGATGGAATGGGCGTTACTCCTTGCTTCCAAGCTGTTGGCCGATGGCTTTCAGCGCGGACAGGCCAAACCGGATTGCCCGGTTCGTGTCTGGATCGTTGAGCGCTCGCAACAAGTCAAGCAGCCCAATTTTTTTCGTCTCCGTCTCTGTCTGTTCGTACGCGTCCATCACGCCAGCGGCAAGTTGTCCGAGCAGTTTGGCTGTCTTTTCCGGGTCGAGAGAAGCGGCCAAACCAGCGATGGAGAACAGATGGTTGATCATCGTTGTCACCACCGGTTTTTGATTGAGCTGGCCAACGACGATTTTGGCTACGTCTTCCCGCGCTTTCAATAAGGCGTTGGCTGCTTCGAGCAAGCCGCTTTCGTGAAGCTGCTCGATCAACGTCAAGAGCTCGCGGACCGCCTCTTCGCTGTCGCCGACCGCCGCTTTCAGTTTGGCCAAAGCTTCGGCCCGTTTTTCTTCCTCGGTCAGTTGACGCTTCTGAATGGTGGTAATCGGTTTAGCCACCGATTTTCACCCCCTTGGTTTCCTCGGTGAGCGGCACGTAATCGCGGCGCCGCCATTTCCGTTCAACTTCCACCCCGTTTTGCGGATGACGCTGTTTAAAGCGCGGGTTTGTGCGCGGCAGCGGCGTCCTGCCGGATCGTTCAATCACTTCCATGCGCACGCGCGCTTGTTTGTAGGCCGGCGTGTTCGTGCGATGGTCGGTCTGCGGGCCGGTCAACATATTAATGGCGCTCTCATTGGCGGTGGAGTGCATCGGCAAGAACAGTTCATTGCCTCTGACCCGATCGGTGACGAGCACGCGCACGTTGACGCGGCCGTACGGCGAGATGAGCCGGACGAGCGCCCCGTCCTCAATGCCGCGCTCGTTGGCGAGTTCCGGCGACACTTCGACGAACACTTCCGGGAATTTGTGCTCGATGCCTTTGGATTTATACGTTAAATTCCCTTCATGGAAGTGTTCCAGCAGCCGGCCGTTGTTGACGAGCAAATCGTATTCTTCCGGGTATGGCACCGGTTCGACCCAATCGGCCAGCGCAAAGCGGGCTTTGCCGTCCGGGAAGTTGAACCGCTCTTTGTACAAAAGCGGGGTATCCGCGCCGTCATAGCTACCCCAGCATAAGCTGTTCCAGCCCTCGAGTCGGTCGTAATGCGCCTGCGAATAGAGCGGGGCGAGGCTGGCGATTTCGTCCATGATTTCTTTCGGACCGGCGTAATTCCAGTCGGCGCCAAGCCGTTTGGCAATTTCTTGAATGATCCACCAGTCTGGCTTGGAGTCGCCAAGCGGCTCGAGCGCTTGGTAAAACCGTTGGATGCGGCGCTCGGTGTTCGTGAATGTTCCTTCTTTTTCCAAACTCGGCGCGGCCGGCAAGATGACATCAGCAAATTGCGCCGTTTTGGACAGGAAAATGTCTTGAACGACGACAAAGTCGAGCTTCGCCAACGTCTCTTGCACGTGGCTGGCGTTGCAGTCAACAAGCGCCATATCTTCGCCGACGATATACATCGCTTTCAGCTCGCCGCGCTCGGCCGCTTCAAGCATTTGGATGTTGTCAAGCCCCGGTTTCGCGTCGATGCGGACGCCGTACGCTTTTTCAAACTTCGCCCGCGCCTCATCATCGGTGACATGTTGGTAGCTAGGCAGCCAGCTAGGAAGCGAGCCCATGTCGCAGGCGCCTTGGACGTTGTTATGGCCGCGCAATGGGAACGCGCCCGCCCCCGGACGGCCGTAGTTGCCGGTTGTAAGCAGCAAGTTGGAAATCGCCGCCGATGTGTCGCTGCCGCCCGTGTTTTGCGTCACGCCCATGCCCCAGAGGACGCACGTGCCGTCCGCTTCGTGAATCATTTCGGCGATGCGGATGAGATCGGCTTTGGCGACGCCGGTGACTTGTTCGGCATAGTCGAGCGTATAGTTTTCAAGCAGTTGCCGAAATTCAGCAAAGAAATGGACGCGCTCGCGAATGAACGCTTCATCGTGCCAGCCTTGGTCGATGATGTATTTGGTCACGGCCATCAGCCATACTTGGTCAGTGCCTTGTTTCGGACGGATGAACAAATCGGCCCGCTCAGCCATTTCGTTGCGGCGCAAGTCAGCGACGATCAGTTTTTGGCCGAACAGCTTATGCGCCCGTTTGACGCGGGTCGCAATCACCGGGTGCCCCTCGGCAGGGTTGGCGCCGATGATGATGACCAAGCCGGCGGAAGCGATGTCATGAATCGTGCCGGAGTCGCCGCCCATCCCGACCGTGCGGAACAGGCCGTCCGTCGCCGGCGACTGGCAATAGCGCGAACAGTTGTCGACGTTGTTCGTTTCAAATACTTGCCGCGCCAACTTTTGCATTAAATAGTTTTCCTCGTTGGAAATTTTCGAGGAGGAAATAAAGCCAATGGCATTGCCGCCGTATTGTTGCTTAATGGCGCCAAGCTTTTCAGCCACTAGATCGAGCGCTTCTTCCCACGTCGACTCGACGAACACGTCGCCTTTGCGGATGAGCGGCTTCGTCAGGCGCTCTTCGCTGTTGACAAAATCCCAGCCGAATTTTCCTTTGACGCATGTGGAAATCGCGTTGACCGGCGCTTCGGAAACCGGCTGGATTTTTAAAATCTTGCGCCCTTTCGTCCACACTTCAAACGAACAGCCGACGCCGCAGAACGTGCAAACCGTTTTCGTCTTTTTGATCCGCTGTTCGCGCATGGCGGCCTCGATTTCAGAAATGGCGAAAATGCTCGTATAGTTTGGCTCGACTTCTTTGACAAAATCGATCATCGGGTTGAGGACGTCTTTGTCCAAGCCGGTGAGAAAGCCCGCTTCGCCAAGCATCGATTTTTCCATTAAGGCGTTGCACGGGCAGACGGTGACGCAATGCCCGCAGCTGACGCATGACGATTCGTTGATCGGCACGCCGCCATCCCAAACGACGCGCGGCCGTTCCGCTTCCCAGTCAATCGAGAGCGTTTCGTTCACTTGCAAGTTTTGGCAAGCCTCCACACACTGCCCGCAGGCGATGCATTGGTTCGGGTCATAGCGGTAGAACGGATGCGACATGTCCACCTCGGACGGGTCGACTTTCGGCCGGTACGGATATGTTTGATGTTCGATTTGCATCATTTCCGCTGTGTTGTGCAGCTTGCAGTTGCCGTTGTTGTTGTCGCACACCGTACAGTAGAGGAGATGGTTCTCCAACAGGCGGTCCATCGCTTCTTTTTGCGCCGCCTTTGCCCGCGGCGAGCCGAGCTCGACGACCATGCCGTCCGCAACCGGCGTCGAACAGGCGCGAAGAAGCCTGCCGTTGATCTCGGCAATGCATGTGTCGCACGTTTGAATGGCGCCAAGCTCCGGCGTGTAACAAACTTGCGGATGCCCAATGCCGTGTTCATTGGCGACTTCCAAAACGGTCATCCCTTGTTTGGCGCGATACGTGCGTCCGTTGATGGTCAATGTCACCATGGATGGTTCCATTCTCGCTCCCCCTTTTTCCAAAATAAAACTCCACCAACGATGCGTGCTTCATCGTGGTGGAGTAGTTCTTTAGCATGGCGATACTAAACAACCAATCCATCGTTTTGGCGACTTCGTAGAAAAATCACAAGGTCATGACCTTGCCTTATGATTTTTCCACTATGGATACATTTGCTATAGTTTATTATAGTACGGCAAAACGAAGAACACAATGGATGGGCCGGAACTTTTTCTGGTGGCTTTCGGAAAGGGGAAGAAAAATGTCTAAAAAAGAAGCCGCTTTCAACGACATTGTGCGCAAAGTACGCAAACAGCTGTTTGGCAAAGGGCCGGAACGGATTAAAACGTATTTTGTCGACAACTTGGCGATTACGATTTTGCACGGCAATTTAACGCCGACGGAAAAATTTATCGCCCGCACCCCGGAAGGCCGGGAGATGGTGCACGCGGCGAGAACGAAAATGATTCAAGACGTGTACGCTCAACATGTGCCGGACGGCATGGAAGAGCTCATCGGTTCGAAGCTTCTTTATTTGTTCAGCGACATTAAAGTGGAAGAAGATATGGCCGTGTCCGTATTCGTGTTTGAAAAACCGATTGAATTGTGACAAATTTGTGAACAAAACGGTTGTCTTTCCCCGCTGTTCATGGTATGCTTATGAGTGTAAACAAGGTCAAACTAAAAGAAGCTTGGCCGGCTAGCCGCGGCTGTTCGGTTGGTTGGCAAGTTTCGAAAACGGATGTGCGTTGGTTTCGCTGCAGAAGCGCTGGGCGCAAACTACCGCCGCTTTTCGCTGACAGGGGCAAACAGTGCCTTTGTCCGGAAGGTGGCGGTTTTATTTTGGGGGAAAGGGGGATGGCAAGGGTGAGCGGATTTGCGGCGAAGCGGCGGCTGATTGTGAAATACCGGGACGGCCGCTTGGTTGAGGAAGAGGACGAGATCGCGCTCGAGTTTCCGTTGACCATAATGGTCAACGGCGAGGAGTTTGCGACGATCGTTTGCACGCCCGCGCATCTCGATGAACTGGTGAGCGGATTTTTAGCCGCGGAAGGAGTCATTCGGACGTATAGCGACATCAAAGCGATGACGATCGATGGCGAGCGGGGGTTTGCGTACGTCGAGCTCGCCGCAGGGGGACTGCCGGCCAAACAGTTTTATGCGAAGCGGTTCATCGGCTCGTGCTGCGGAAAAAGCCGCCAGTTTTATTTTTACAACGATATGAAAACGGCGAAAACGATTGTCGGCGGCATTACCGTGAAAGCGGATGACTGCATTCGCCTCATGGAAGCGCTACACGATCAGTCGACGGACTTTGCGGCGACCGGGGGGCTGCACAATGCCGCGCTCGCTACACCGAATGGGATAGTCGTCGCCCGTTCCGACATCGGGCGTCATAATGCGCTTGATAAGTTGTACGGCTATTGCCTGCGCCATCAAGTGGCGATGAAAGACAAGTTGATTGTATTCAGCGGCCGCGTCTCGTCGGAAGTGCTTTTAAAAGCGGCGAAAATGGGCGTGAGCGTCTTGCTCTCGAAGTCGGCGCCGACGACGCTCGCTTTGGATCTCGCCGACGAGCTCGGCATCACTGTGGTCGGCTTTTTGCGCGGACAAGCGTTTAACGTGTATACGCATGAGAATCGGATTATCAGTGGATGAAAGGGGAAAAGAGGCGATGAAAAACCGTTGGCTCATTGCGCTGTCGGCCGTTGGCATTCATCTTTCGATTGGGTCGGTGTATGCATGGAGCAATTTTACCAACCCGCTAAAACAATTGTTTGGTTGGTCGGACCAAAGTGAAGGCCGGAAAAGCGAAACCTTCGCTAGATTTGGCGCAGCTTACGGCCAATGAGGCGGTGAAAACAAGACGGTTTTGGTATTTATGGTTCATGCTGTTTATTAATGTGACATGCGGCATTGCCGTTTTGGCGGTGGCGAAACCGCTGGCAGTGGAAAGCATCGGCATCAGCCAAGCCGCCGCGGCGGCATTAGTTGGCGCCATCGGAGTGTTTAACGGGTTGGGACGCATCGGCTGGGCGTCGGCTTCGGATTATATCGGCCGTCCCAATACGTATACGGCGTTTTTCGTTTTGCAAATTTTGATTTTCTTCCTGTTGCCGAACGTGTCCATCAAATGGTTGTTTGTGGTGATGCTGACGATTGTGTATACGTGCTACGGCGGCGGATTCGCCTGTATTCCGGCGTATATCGGCGATTTGTTTGGAACAAAGCAGCTCGGTGCCATCCATGGTTATATTTTGACCGCTTGGGCCGCGGCTGGACTCGTCGGACCGATGTTTGCCGCGTATATTAAAGACACGACCGGTTCGTACGAAGGAAGTTTGGCCTTTTTTGGCGGATTGTTTGTCATCGCTTTCATCATCTCGCTGCTCGTGCGCATCGATATTCGCCGATTGCGCGCCCAACATGAACAAATCGCCTATGTTTCGGCGGCCAAGGAAAGTTGAGAACGATGTCCTTTTGCTCCCTCGGCGTGCGGCAAGCCACGCCGGGGGTTTTTTGCTATAATAAAGTGGATATTGATTATAGGCATCATGGGGGAAACATTGCATGACAAAGGAAACAGAGCGATTTCCAGCGCGCGCGTTTCAGCGCGCTTTGCTTGACTGGTTCGCCCGCGAGCGCCGCGACCTGCCGTGGCGGAAAGACCGCGACCCATATAAAGTATGGGTGTCGGAGGTGATGCTGCAGCAGACGCGCGTCGAGACGGTCATTCCGTATTTTGAGCAGTTTATCGAGCGGTTCCCGACGCTGGAGGCGCTCGCTGACGCTGAGGAGGACGAGGTGCTGAAGGCGTGGGAAGGGCTCGGCTATTACTCGCGCGTGCGCAATCTGCACGCGGCGGTGAAAGAAGTCAAAGAGCGGTACGGCGGCAAAGTGCCGGACGATCCCGATGAATTTTCCAAGCTGAAAGGAGTCGGGCCGTATACGGTCGGGGCGGTGTTGAGCCTCGCCTACGGCGTCCCGGAGCCGGCGGTCGATGGCAACGTGATGCGCGTCTTGTCGCGTCTGTTTCTCGTGACAGATGACATTGCGAAAACATCAACGAAAAAACGGTTTGAACAACTGATCCGCGAAATCATGGCGTACGAACATCCGGGGGCATTCAATGAGGCGTTGATCGAGCTTGGCGCCCTTGTTTGCACGCCGCGCCGCCCGTCGTGCCTGCTATGCCCGGTGCAAACCTACTGCCGGGCGTTTGCCGAAGGGGTAGCGGAAGAGCTGCCGGTAAAAACGAAAAAAACAGCGGTCAAACAAGTGCCGCTCGCGGTGGCGGTGCTAGCCGATGAGGAAGGCCGCGTGCTCATCCGCAAGCGCGACAGCTCCGGCTTGCTTGCGAATTTATGGGAATTTCCGAGCTGCGAAACGGCCGGTGCAGATGGAAAAGAGACGCTTGAGCAAATGGTTGGGGAACAATACGGCTTGCAAGCGGAGCTGACAGAAGCGATCGCTTCGTTGGAGCACGCGTTTTCCCATTTAGTCTGGAAGTTGACGGTCTTTCCCGGTCGCCTGATCAGCAGCCGGTCCGTCAAAGAGCCGCTTCGGCTTGTGTCTGAAGATGAGCTCGAAGCGCACGCTTTTCCGGTGTCCCAGCAGCGCGTTTGGCGCGAATACAAAAAATGGGCGGGCCAAATGCGCCGCCCCGATTAATCCGGCACCGGCATCGTGCCGTGTGTATACGTTGCTTCACGGCGCCCAAGGCCGCCGCGCGCTTCGATCTCTTCGATGATTTCCCGGTGAATCGTCTGCCCTTCGACGTTTAAATACGGAGCGATTTGTTGGAATGAATGATGAAAATAAGCAAGTTCGTCATCGGTCCATTCCGTTTTCGGAATCATCGCCAGCTCGGTCATGTCCCGGCCGACATACATAGGCAGCGCCTCCTTTGTTTGCGGAATTCGGCTATATTATACGTAAAGGAGAGGAAAAACATGAGCGGAAAAGTAGCAGTCGTCACCGGCAGCAGCCGCGGTATCGGCAAAGTGATCGCCTTGCGGTTGGCCAAGGAAGGATACGATATTGTCATCAACTACGCCCGCAGCAAAACCGCCGCCGAAGAAACGGCGCGTGAAATTGAAGCGCTCGGGAGAAAAGCGCTCGTCGTGAAAGCGAACGTTGGCGACGTTGAGAAAATTCGCGCCATGTTCGCCCAAGTCGATGAGGCGTTTGGGCGGGTCGACGTGCTCGTGAACAACGCCGCCTCCGGCGTGTTGCGTCCGGCGATGGAATTAGAAGAAACACATTGGAACTGGACGATGAACATCAACAGCAAAGCGCTGTTGTTTTGCGCGCAGGAAGCAGCTAAAAGAATGGAGCAAGTCGGCGGCGGGAAAATTGTCAGCATCAGCTCACTCGGGTCGATCCGCTATTTGGAAAACTATACGGCGGTCGGTGTCTCGAAAGCGGCGCTTGAAGCGCTGACCCGCTACTTGGCGGTCGAGCTGGCGCCGAAAAACATCGCCGTGAACGCCGTTTCCGGCGGAGCGGTCGATACCGATGCGCTGAAGCATTTCCCGAATCGCGATGAGCTCCTCGCTGACGCCGCGGCGAACACGCCGGCCGGCCGCCCCGTCAAACCGGAAGATCTCGTCAATGCCGTAATGTTTTTATTGTCCGATGCCGCTGAGATGATCCGGGGGCAGACGATCATTGTCGACGGTGGAAGATCTTTACTGTTGTAACGACAGCGGATAGAACGATCACCTCCGGGGCACAGTAAGGGATGTGGAGGTGAGAACAATGGCCAAACAAACGAACAAAACATTTGCTGGCACGAACATTCAAGAAGTAAAACAACAAAACGCACAATCGGCTCAAGCTGCTCAAGCTGGCCAATTCGGCACTGAGTTTGCGGCTGAGACGGACGTGCAACACGTCAAACAACAAAACGCGCAAGCGGAAGCCCGCAAAGCGCAAAACGTCAACCGATAAACGAGTCATCACCGACGGCTAGGGCTTGCCCCTAAGCGATGGCAGCGGGTGCTGCGGAAGCGGGAGCAAGAACTGGCCGAACGAGGAGAGACGAAAAAAGCAGGGGCGGCACGCCTCTGCTTTTTTGTCGACAAAAGCAGTCACGGTTGCGCAAAATTCGTGCAAGGGATTTTTCCATCGAACCGCGAACGGATAAGAAAAACGCATGGTCAACGGGAGGGGAGAGAACATGGGGTACGCATGGGCGGACGCAGAGGATGACGCGCTGTTTTTATGGCATGAAATGCAACGTTGTGAAGAGATCGCCCGCCAGTTGGAAGAGCTTGAGCATGAAGCGCCGACCGCCGCTCTTCGCGAGGAGGTTCGACGGATGAGACAGCAGGTGGAAGACATTCGGCGCCTCTTTTTCGCCCAGCTTTCTCTAGAAGGCCGGTGATTTAAGGGAGCAGGGAGCAAGCCGCTTATCCAGTCTGTTTCTCAAATAGAAAAGCCTTGTCGCATCAGGATCGTCTTTCAAACGCTCCCCCCCATTGCTCAAAAGAAACAACCGTTTTTCACCAGCCATCTAGAAGGCCGGTGAAAAACCGATGTCACACACCGATCGGCAGCCATTTTCATTCAGAAAAGAAAGCTGATTCTGCAAGGTTTCTCTCATTGAGAAATGGATGGAATCAGTAGTATTTGGCACTAAATCACCAGCCCCTAGGCGTTTCATGAGGCGAGATGGCTGTTTCCCACCGCTCGTTTGGCCGCTTCGGCGCGGCGAGCGGACTCGCTTTCTTTCCATTTGCGCAGGAAACAAGGTATAATAGGGGAAAGAAAAAGCTCCCATTGGAAAGTAGGGAAGAATGATGCCAACGCACCCTCGAGAAGGGAAAATCATTCAAATCCATAGTTATAAGCATAATGGGACGATTCATCGCATTTGGCAGGAAACCGTCGTGCTCAAAGGAACGCCGTCATATGTGATCGGCGCCAACGACAAAACGCTCGTCATGGAGGCGGACGGCCGGACGTGGGTGACGCGCGAGCCGGCGATTTGTTTTTTTCACGCCAAGCACTGGTTTAACATTATTGCGATGATCCGCCAAGACGGCGTGTATTATTACTGCAATTTGAGCTCGCCGTTCGTCTGGGACGAGGAGGCGCTGAAATATATTGATTACGACTTGGATATTAAGGTGTTTCCAGACATGACGTATATGCTGCTTGACGAAGACGAGTACGAGCGTCACCGTCGTGAAATGAACTATCCGGAAGTGATCGATCGCATTTTAAAAAACAACGTCCATAAGCTCATTGGTTGGATTCAAGAGCGGAAAGGGCCGTTTGCCCCCGAGTTTGTCGACAAGTGGTACGGAACGTTCCAAGCGTATCAAAGATAACATAGCGGCACGAAAAAAGCCTGTTCGGCACCGCTGGCAGGTTTTTTCTGCTTTTCGGGTGAAGCAGGCGGTCCGCTACGAGCGGCCGCCTGTTGCCTTTTCGAGCTCTTTTTCAAGTTTATCATCGTAGTGATAATGATGGAAGCTGTCAACAAGTTTGTCGAGATGTTCAAGCCGGTCCCCGTAATCGATGAGCGCTCCAATCAACGAAAACAACCGATACTCAGCAGGCGGTTCGCCGCCAGCGTAAAGAGCGGAGGCGAGCCGTTCGCGTTGGCGGCCGATTTCCTTGGCCCTTTTGTCGTGGGGGAGCGGTTTGGCCTTATGGATAAATTTCAGCAACAGCTGTTCGTGATAGTCGAGCAAGTGGCTAAGGTGCAAGCAAATGGCTTCGCGGAGTTCAGCCGGCAAGCGGGTGAACTCGTTTTCGAGCTGATGAAGCCATTTCAAGACGGACAACGCGCGATGGGCGGCGATGATCATTTGCCGGTATAACACGAGCTTGCGCGATTTTTGGAAGCGCAGGCGCCGGAAGTACGTGCGTTCTTCTTTATACATGAAATACAGATGATCCAGTTTTGTCATTTCTTCATGCAATGTTTCAATCTCGTCTTTTAAGCGATGATGATCGGCTGCCTGTTGTTTATGGAGGCGAATCCATTTTAAAATTGTTTCTGTTTTGCCGCTAATTGTTTCATACAATTTTTTTTCATATTTGGGCGGCAAAAAAATCAAGTTGACAAGAAAAGCGGCAAAAAGCCCGAGCATGATTGTGAGAAAGCGGATGGCCGCAAACTCGATAAACTGCCGGTCGGTATATTCCATAATCGCGATCACGGTCACGAGCGCGACCGAAATCGTCGAGGATTCGAGGCGCATTTTCAGGCAAAGGGCGATGACAATCATGATCGTTAACCCGACGATCAGCGGATCGCGGCCGAGAATAAGAACGGCGGCAATGGCAAACAAGGCGCCGATCACATTCGCTTGCACTTGCTCGATCAGCGATAAATACGAACGATAAATGGTCGGCTGCATCGCGAACACCGCTGAAATGCCGGCAAACACCGGAGACGGAAAATGAAAGAGCGCCCCGAGAAACAACGCCAGCGCTACGGCAATCCCCGTTTTCAAAATGCGGGCACCGAGTTTCATCTATGATCAAAACTCTCCTTTTTCGTTTTCCTGAACCATTCAGTACTATACACACTTTTCTATATGAGTTCAAGGAAAAAATAGAACGGGGGTGACCAAAAAAATGGTCTGCCTCAAGATAGCAACCCTATCAGGTGGCAGAAGGAGTTGGCATAAATAAAAGAGGGGCAGACCGAAAAGGCGATCTCGCTTCAAGAAAGACAGAGCATATCGTGTGGCAAAGGAGCAGCTAGCGCCTATATAGCGGTGAGAGAGGGGCAGACCGAAAAGGCGATCTCGCTTCAAGAAAGACAGAGCATAATCGTATGGCAGGGAAGCAGTTAGTGCCTCTATATAGCGATGAGAGAGAGGGTGGCCCAAAAGGACCGGGACGCCCTCTTTCGTCGCTATATATACGTGCTGACTGCTTCTGCTGCACTATATGTTGTGCCTATCTTGAAAGAAGGCGACCTTTTGGGGCAGCCCCTCGTTGCCGAAAGTTTAGAACACGACGGGAAGGCGAGGGGTGCGGCGGTTGGAAAGGCGGGCGTTTACTTCTTGCCGGAAGCGGGTTCCCTCAAGCCACAGCAATGATCCAGCGGCCGAGCGGACAAGAGCCAACGGCCGACCAGGGGGCAACGGCTCGGCGTTGTCGCCGTACGGTTCAGTAGTGATGAAGATACGGGAAAGCGATTCCGTTCTCCACAGCGCCCCTTCCGTTTCAGCCAGCCATATCGCTTCATGATCCAAGCTGGCGACGATGCATCTGCTGTACGGCCGCGGCGGGGACGAGACCGTTTCTGGCGTCAACACAAGCGCGGCCGCCTCGAGCAAGCTGTAGCCATTGTCGTAGACGAGCGTTTCCACGGATGAAGCGGACGTCTCGCCGCCATCGACGAGCAGGCCTGCTGCCCCAAGTCGCCGATAACCATGAGGCGCATCTGCCGTTTGGGTATACGCAAAGGCAGCCGATGAGGCGAAGAACGGATGGGATACATCTAGGTCGCGCCGCAATTCGTCCACGGTGTTCGCTTCGTAGATGACGTGGAGATGGCTGAGCGAAGCGACGCGGACATCCGTTTGCCGCTCCATCGCGACTGCTAGGCGGAACAAGCGATCGGATAGGGAAAACACATCGCTCGGCAGCATGGCGACTTGCCAAAACAAGGAATTTTTTTGCCAAGATGGCCGAGTCGATTCGAACAGCAGGGTGAAGCCGAACTGTTTGATCAGTTGGCGCAGGCCCGCTTGAATCGGCTCCGGACGGGCGGAGCAGGAAAGAAGCACATGGCCGACGATGAAATGGTCGTTGGCGGCAATTTCCGGGTTTTGTCCGGCGTTGGCGAGCTTATCCATCCACAGCTTGCGCGGAATATCAAATTGAACGGCAATATTCGCTTCACGACAGTGTCGGTCGGCCGATTGGCTCCAGCCGGTGAGCGTTTCTAGGACGGCGTTCGTATGGCTCTTTGTTCCCATCCCGTTGATTTCCATGACCGCCGCGAAAAAGGCGGGCTGCCCTTTCGCCGCTTGGGCCGCGTTGGCTGTTGGTTGATCCATGAACGTTAGGCGCAGGCGGAAGCGCGCGCTCCCGTGGCGCCGGCCACCTCCTCTCAAAGCATGACGGAAAAAGGGGAGTCTTAATTTTCAAAATTTGTTGTTTATCATACCATGGGGGGCAGAGGAAATCAATGGACGTTGGTTAGGGGGGGATCATGTTCACAAAATTGTCGAAAAGCTTGACGAAAACGGCCGTGTTCCCCTCGCATGGACGTTTGCGGGGCAAAAGGGAAACGTTCAACATCTTGGAGGAGGGAGATTTCATCTTGGATCGGGCTTTGCAATGTCATTTCCGAACTGGAATAAACTGTTGGTTTTCTGGCGTGCTCCATCGCCAAAAAGGAGTGAAGAGCGGCTCGGTCGTGATGGAAAGGGCGCCCAATGTTTGGAAAAGGCGCCCTTCTGGACATGTCGGTGGACAGACCGAGTTTTCTGCTCGTTCTGGCGATTCATGATCGCTTTTCTCACGTTCGGCAATCGATTGGCCCGCCACCTCCCGTTCTAGCGATTCATGATAGGTTTTTCTTCCATCATTTCCGCGCGGCGTGCTGGGAACAGCCGCTTTTCGTCCTTCCTGCTTCGGCAAGGAAAGAGGCAGTTACAGTTGTCGGAACGCTTTGCCAACGGCATCGATCGTGTAGGCGATGTCGTCTTCGGTATGAGCGAGGGTGATAAACCATGCTTCATACTTGGACGGTGCAAGATTGATTCCTTGTTTGAGCATGAGCTTGAAAAATTTCGCAAACAACGTGCCGTCGCTGCGCTGGGCTTGCTCATAGTTTTCGACTTTTTCTTCCGTAAAGAAGACGGTGAGCGCACCTTTTAAGCGGTTGACGGTCACCGGCAGGCCGCATTGGCGGGCATGGGCGAGGATGCCTTCTTCGAGCATGGCTCCTAGCCGATCCAGATGTTCGTAGACGCCCTCTTGCTTTAACACTTCAAGGCAGGCGATGCCAGCGAGCATCGACGCCGGGTTGCCGGCCATCGTCCCCGCTTGGTACGCCGGTCCGAGCGGAGCGACTTGTTCCATAATGTCTTGGCGTCCGCCGTATGCGCCGATCGGCAAGCCGCCGCCGATAATTTTCCCCATCGCTGTCAAGTCGGGTTCGATGCCGAGCAAGTTTTGCGCTCCGCCATACATAAAGCGGAAGGCGGTGATCACTTCGTCGTAAATGACAAGCGCCCCTGTTTGGTGGGCGATATCGTTCACCGCTTCTAAAAAGCCTGGTTTTGGCAGAACGATGCCGAAGTTGCCAACGATCGGTTCGACCAATACGGCTGCGACTTGCTCGCCCCAAACGTTCATCGCTTCACGGAACGATTCCGCATCATTGTACGGCACCGTAATCACTTCTTGGGCAATGCTTGGCGGCACGCCAGCTGAATCCGGCGTCCCTAATGTCGATGGTCCTGAGCCGGCGGCGACGAGCACAAGATCTGAATGGCCATGGTAGCAGCCGGCAAATTTGACGATTTTGCTGCGGCCGGTGTAGGCGCGGGCGACGCGGATCGTCGTCATCACCGCTTCCGTTCCTGAGTTGACAAACCGTACTTTTTCAAGCGACGGAATCGCCTCTTTTAACATTTTGGCGAACGTAATCTCATGCGGCGTCGGCGTGCCGTACAGCACTCCGGTCTCGGCGGCGCGGCGGATGGCCGCGGCGATGTGTGGATGGGCGTGGCCGGCGATGATCGGCCCGTAGGCGGCCAAATAGTCGATGTACCGGTTTCCATCTACATCCCAGAAATACGCTCCCTGCGCCCGTTCCATCACGACTGGTGCTCCGCCGCCGACGGCTTTGTATGAGCGGGACGGGCTGTTCACCCCGCCGACAATGTGCTTAAGTGCTTCCTCATAGAATTGTTCTGATTTGGTCCACTGCATCGTTTGATCCTCCTGTTTCCGATGACTGCGCCTTTATTTTACCATAATGGGGTTGTCAGTTGCGGCTAGGGTGTTCGCGCGCACAAACGAGCCCCTTTGGTATGGATGAGACACAAAAGAGGTGCAAATGACGATGATTTATGTATAATGAATGGCGATGTAACGGAAAACAGGCAAACCCCTTTGTTAGTCGGCAACTAAAGAGGCGGGAGGAGAACGATGAACATCATTGAAGTTGAACAGCTGCGAAAAGAATTTAAAGTCCATAGAAGCCGCTCCGGCCTCGTCGGGGCGTTTCGCGATTTATGGACGCGCCGTTACACGACCGTTCGGGCGGTTGACGGCATTTCTTTTGCTGTCAAGCGAGGTGAAATCGTCGGTTATATCGGCGAAAACGGGGCCGGCAAGTCGACGACGATCAAGATGTTGACCGGTATTTTAACCCCGACGTCAGGTCGCATCGTCGTCAACGGGATGAACCCGCATCAAGAGCGGGAGAAATTTGTGCGCACGATCGGCGTTGTGTTCGGCCAGCGCTCGCAATTGTGGTGGGATATCGCGGTTCAAGAATCGTTTCGCTTGTTGAAAAAAGTGTACCGCGTTCCCGATGAACAGTACGACCGCCATATGGGCGAGGTGATCGAGATGCTTGAGATCGGATCGCTGCTTGATAAGCCGGTGCGCAAGCTGTCGCTCGGGCAGCGGATGCGCTGCGAGCTCGCCGCCGCGCTCATTCACAATCCGCCGCTGTTGTTTTTGGACGAGCCGACAATCGGTTTGGATGTGCTTGTTAAGCTCAACATCCGTCAGTTTTTGAAACAGTTGAACGAGCGGTACGGAACGACGATTTTGCTGACGACGCACGACATGTCAGACATCGAGGCGCTGTGCGAGCGGGTGATCATGCTTGACGAAGGAAAAATCATTTATGATGGTTCGCTCGAAACGTTAAAAGAAAAGTGGGGACAAGGAAAACGGGTGGCGTTTACATTCGCAGAAGCAACGGCCGCTCCGCCTTTGCAGGAGCTGACGGTTGGCTTGGATGTCGTCTGGAAAAAAGGAGAGCAGCCGAACATTTGGGTGGCGCACGTTCCATCGGGAGGAGTGCCGGAAGTCGTCAGCCGCGTCGCCGCCCGCTACCCGCTGCAAGATATTCGGATTTATGAAGCGTCGACGGAAGAGATCGTTCGCCACATTTACGAAGAGGGTGCGGTGCATGGATAAGTATATGGAAATGATTCGCATCCGCTTTTTAATGATGCTCGCTTACCGGACCAACTATTATACGGGGATTCTCATTTACGCCATTAACATTGCGGCGTACTACTTCCTTTGGTCGGCCGTTTATGGGGGCAGGCCGTCGATGCAAGGGATGTCGCTTGAGCAAATGACGACGTATGTCGCCATTTCTTGGCTGGCGCGGGCGTTTTATTTTAACAACCTTGACCGCGAAATCGCCATGGAAATCCGGGATGGAAAAGTAGCGGTGGAATTGATCCGCCCGTACAGCTATTTGGGAATGAAAGCAGTGCAAGGGCTTGGCGAGGGGCTGTTCCGCCTGTTCTTTTTATCATTGCCTGGGCTTTTGGTCGTATCGCTTTTTTTGCCGCTGCAGTTTCCAGAACACGCGAAAACGTGGTTCGCCTTCGCTCTGTCGCTTTTATTCAGCTTTATCATTTTTTCCGAGCTGAACTTGCTTGCGGGGGTTGTGACGTTTTTTACGTTCCGCAATGAAGGGTTGCTGCGGGCGAAGCGGTTTATCATCGACTTGTTTTCCGGGTTGATTTTGCCGCTTTCCTTTTATCCAGATTGGGCGCAGCGATGGATGCACTATTTTCCGTTTCAGGCGATCAGCTATATCCCGAGCATGATTGTTACGGAAAGCTTCCAAGGCGCCGCCGCTCGCGACGGCCTGCTCATGCAGGCGGCATGGTGCATCGCGTTGCTGTTCCCGCTTGGATGGTTATGGAGGGCGGCGAAACGGCGTCTCGTTGTGCAAGGAGGGTAAACGTTGTTTTACGTATCGGTGTTTGTTCAATACATGGGGCAATATATGAAGACGAAACTGCAATATCGTGCCGATTTGTTCGTAGAGTGGCTGTCCGACTTGATGGCTCAGGCCGTCAACTTGATCTTTTTGCTCGTTGTGTTCAGCCATACGCCGCTCCTTCACGGTTGGTCGCGCGATGAGATGTTGTTCATTTACGGCTTTTTCCTCGTGCCGTACGCCGTATTTGCGGCCTTTTTTAACTTATGGGATTTTAATGAGCGCTACATTGTCCAAGGCGAAATGGACCGCGTGTTGACGCGCCCGGTGCACAGCCTGTTTCAGATCATTCTCGAGCGAATGGAGCTCGAATCGTTGCTTGGCGCTGTGCCCGGGCTGGTCATTATGGTGTATGTCGGCAGCCGCTTGTCGCTTTCGTTCCATTGGTATGATGCCTTGATGTTTATTTTGCTTGTGGTCGGCGGGGTGTTGATTTATGCCGGCATTTTCATTTCGCTGGCGACGATTAGCTTTTTTGCCGATGCCCGCACATCCATCATGCCGATGATGTACAACATCAGCAGCTATGGCCGCTACCCGGTCGATATTTACCATCGCGTCATCCGCTATATTTTAACGTGGGTGTTGCCGTTTGCCTTCGTCGGCGTCTATCCGGCTTCGTATTTTCTCCGCAAGGAAGAATGGTATGGCTACGCGTTTTTCACTCCGGTCGTCGGCGCCTTGTTTTTTGCCATCGCCGTCATGCTTTGGAACGCTGGGGTGAGGTGGTATCGCGGGACGGGGAGCTGACTGCCCCGTCCGTTTTTTGCTTAACGGAGGCTGTCATAAAAATGCCAAACAACGGCCAAACAATTGCCATAATCGTTTATGCATAGTTCTCGCTTCATCGTGTAAAATAATTTGTGAATATATTCACAATAATGAGGAGGGAGACAGCGATGAAAAACGGAGGAGGAAATCGCGTGGCGGTCATCGGCACCGGGTTTGTCGGCGCCAGTTATGCTTTTGCTTTATTGAACCAAGGGATTGCCGATGAAATTGTGCTCATCGATGCGAATGAAAATAAAGCTGCGGGCGATGCGATGGATTTCAACCATGGGAAAGTGTTTGCGCCGAAGCCCACGGACATTTGGCATGGCGATTACCGCGACTGCCGCGACGCTGATTTAGTCGTCATTTGCGCCGGCGCCAATCAAAAACCAGGCGAGACGCGGCTTGATCTAGTGGATAAAAATATCGCCATTTTCCGCTCGATCGTTGAATCGGTTATGGCATCCGGGTTTCAAGGATTGTTTCTTGTCGCCACCAATCCGGTTGATATTTTAACATATGCGACGTGGAAGTTCAGCGGCCTGCCGCCAGAACGAGTAATCGGATCGGGCACGATTTTGGACACCGCCCGCTTTCGCTTTTTATTAGGCGAGTATTTCGCCATCGCCCCGACGAATGTCCACGCCTACATTATCGGGGAACACGGCGATACCGAGCTTCCGGTCTGGAGCCAGGCTGACATCGGCGGGGTGCCGATCCGCAAGTGGATCGAATCGAAAGGAGAACAGGCAAGGGAGGATTTGGAGCGCATTTTTGCCAACGTTCGTGACGCTGCTTATCAAATTATCGAGAAAAAAGGAGCGACATACTACGGCATCGCCATGGGGCTTGCCCGCGTGACGCGTGCCATTTTGCATAACGAAAATGCCATTTTGACCGTCTCGGCTTATTTGGACGGCTTATACGGTGAACGCGACGTCTATATCGGCGTACCAGCGGTCATCAACCGTAATGGCATCCGCGAAGTGATTGAAATCGAGCTGGACGATCACGAGCAAACTTGGTTTCACCACAGCGCCGCGACGCTGAAAGAGGTGCTGGCCCGCTTCTTTTTCCGGTGAGGAGTCGCCATGACAACGCGATTTGCGCCTCACTGAGCTGGCTGCCCGCTTTTTTTTCCAGTGAGGAGTGCGTTCGGTCAAAATGACAACTTGCCATTTGACTGGATGAGCCACTCGACAGACGGCGCCTTGGTGCGGTCGGTTGGTTTCACTCCCCGCTGGTTCCTCCCCGTCATAATTGCTTGTCCGGCCACGTATATATGAACAACGGACAAAGATGGGGGGATGCGATGGATTACGCCTTCCTCGGAGTGATTGCCGCCGTCCTCCTAGGCAGTATCACCTCGCTTTGGACGGCGCGCGTGCAAGCGACGCACCGGCTTTCGCTCGACAGCTTATGGGTGCTTGTTCAGTGGTACGTAACAATGATGCTTGGGTTTGCTATGATTTACATGATTTTGCAGATCAACGGCCATCAAGTGTTTACTCCGTCTCCGAACAGTGCCACAGGAGAACGTCTCGCTTTGCTTGAGGATAGCTTGTACTTAAGCGGTATGACGCTCTTATCCGTCGGGTACGGGGATGTGACCCCGATCGGCATCGGTCGGTGGATCGCCATTGCCGAAGCGCTTCTCGGCTACATTATGCCTGCTGTCATTGTCACGCGCACTGTATTTGACTGGGACCATCGCTGACAGTTGCAAATTCTCTTCGTCTTCGCTACGCTAAAAGAAAACAACGAAGACGGAGGGAATGCCATGACGGCAGTGATTGGCCAGCCAGCCCCGGATTTCACTTTGCCAGCAAGCAACGGGGAAATGGTGTCGCTTTCCGATTTTTGTGGTCAGTATGTCATTCTTTATTTTTATCCAAAGGACATGACGCCTGGGTGCACGACCGAGGCATGCGATTTTCGCGACCGCTATGAACGGTTTAACGAATTGAATGCCGTCATCTTAGGGGTGAGCACAGACCCAGTCAAGCGGCATGAAACGTTCGTTGAGAAGTATGAATTGCCGTTTTTGCTTCTTTCCGATGAGCAGCATCAGGTGGCAGAACTGTATGGGGTCTGGAAGAAAAAGCGGAATTTTGGCAAAGAATACATGGGCATCGAGCGCTCGACGTTCATTATCGCCCCCGATGGAACATTGGTCAAAGAATGGCGCGGGGTGAAAGTAAAGGGGCACGTCGATGAGACGCTCGCGCAGGTGGCCCGATTGGCCTCATCTAGGTAAGCGTCCAAGCAAGAACAACGTTTTTGCGTATGATGCATAGTAACCTCCTCAAATGAATGAATTGTGGCGGGCGGAAACGATTTCCGCCCTCTTTTTGTTAAATAAAGACGCGCAAGTCCGATATATTAATGGTATGTATATTGA
>NZ_JPYA01000054.1 GCF_000750005.1 Geobacillus icigianus
TTACATCCCGCTGATTACTCTCATATCGGCTTGTACTTAGATGAAACCCGCAACGAAAAATCGGAAATTCTTTATTGCAACTTATATAGTTGCACCCAGCCAAAAGGCTGGGTGAGGATTGAAACTTTGGTAAAAAGGTGCGTGCAACAGGAAACGGTTCTGTCGCGAACAAATGAACTGACAAATGGCCGCTAGTCTTAAGTGGAAATGTGAGGGGAGATTTTTTGTCGGATTAAAGAAGGAATTGTCTGTTTGTTGTCGAATGCGTTTTTATGACGAGAACTGTTGCCTCACCTTCTCCACGTCTTCTCGAAACTTCTCATGCGTTTTGGCCAGCACTTCTTCAAAAACGCCGTCGAGCCGCCGCTCGAGGACGGCGATGCCTTCCCCGGTGATTCCGCCTTTGACGCATACTTTTTCCTGCAAAGTTTGAAGCGTATACAAGTCCCGCCTCAGCAATTCCCCGAGGCCGATGATCATGTCGGTTGCCAGCATCGTTGCTTGCTCGGTCGAGATGGCGGTCTTCGCTGCTGCGGCTTCGATAAAGCGCCGCAGCAAATAGCTAAAAAACGCCGGGCCGCAGCTTGCGATGTCCGATGCGACGCGGGTGATGGCCTCATCGATGGAAACGGGCGAAGCGATGCGCCGAAAAAGAGCGTCGATCGTTTGCCGACAGGCGGCCGAACAGCGAGACCCGAAGGTGACAAGGATGCTGCCGGAGAGCGCGCGATTGGCGATGCTCGGAATGGCGCGCACCACTTGACAAGGAACGGCCGCTTCTAGCTGCTCGACGCTGATCGGACTGGTGATTGACACAAGGCAATGCTCCCTTGTCCAGTGCGGAGCCAGCTGTTGCAGCAGCGGATGGATGTCAAACGGTTTGACGCATAACATGACGATGCCGCATCGTTGGACGACTTCAGCCGCATCGGCAGCCACTGTGATGCCGGGGTGCGCCCGTTGTATCGCGAACGCTTTCGCAAGCGTACGGTTCGTGATGACGAGTTGATCCGCTTGAACGGCGCCGGAGTCGAGGAACGCTTCGATTAAGATGGTGCCCATATTCCCCGTGCCGATGACGCCGATGTTCATGTGTGGTCCCCCCTCCCGGTTGAGTTGACCGGAACTCTCTTTTCGATATGTATGACACCAGCGCTTCGTTTATGACTTTTTCCAAGGAAAGGATGGCGATGATGTGGGAGAACGTGTGGAAATTTGTGCGGGAGCTTGGGAAAAATCATTGGAAATGGGGAGCAGTTTTGTTGGTGGCTGCGGCTGCAGGGATGTGGGTGGTCCGTCATCCAGCGGATGAGCAGCCAACCGTGTCCTTGCCGGCTGCGGCTGAAACAGATGCCGCTCGTTCCGAAACCCAAACGGACGAAGCGCGCAAAACCGCTGTGGTCGATGTCAAAGGGGCGGTTGTGAAACCCGGGGTGTACGAGGTGGCGGCGGATGCCCGCGTCCGTGATGTCATCGCCTTAGCCGGCGGACTGACGGATGAGGCGGATGAAACGAAAGTCAATCTGGCGGCCAAAGTGCGCGATGAGATGATGATTTACGTGCCGGCCAAAGGCGAAGCGGCACCGAACCCGGTTGAGGCGGCTCCTGAAGCCGAGAGAAAAAACGGTCCGCAAGTGGCGATCAATACGGCGACCGAAGAGGAGCTGATGCAGCTGCCCGGCATCGGGCTGGCAAAGGCGAAAGCGATCATCGCTTATCGCGAAGAACACGGGCCGTTTCAGCGTCCAGAAGATTTGTTGAATGTGGCTGGAATTGGGGAAAAAACGTTGGAGAAATTGAAACCGTATTTGCTTGTCCCGTAAACGGTGCGGCACGTAGGCTAAGCTCACGGTTGCCGCCGGCGCCCGGCAAGGGGAAGGCTGCTTCACTTTCCGCGTTGGCGGGGTGAGGCGGAAACCGCCTGAATGATCGTCGGCATCGAACGGTTTCCCTTTCGGTGTTGGTGGGGTGAGGCGGAAACCGCTCGAATAATTGGCGGCATCGGACGGCTTTACTTTCGGCGTTGGTGGGGTGAGGAGGAAACCGCCTGAATGATCGTCGGCATCGGACGGTTTCCCTTTCGGCGTTGACGGGGTGGGGTTCGGCAAGTAGACTAAAACTATGAATAGGAGCGGAGGGACAACGAATGGAACGGATTACGTGGGATCAATATTTTATGGCGCAAAGCCATCTGCTGGCGCTGCGCAGCACGTGCACGCGGTTGGCGGTGGGGGCGACGATTGTGCGCGACAAGCGCATTATCGCCGGCGGATATAACGGTTCGATCGCCGGCGGCGCGCATTGCATCGATGAAGGGTGCTACGTCATTGACGGCCATTGTGTGCGGACGATTCACGCGGAAATGAATGCGATTTTGCAATGCGCCAAGTTTGGCGTCCCGACCGAGGGGGCGGAGATGTACGTCACCCACTTTCCGTGCCTGCAGTGCTGCAAAGCCATCATTCAAAGCGGCATTCGCGCCGTCTATTACGCCCAAGACTACAAAAACCATCCGTATGCTTTGGAACTGTTTGCCCAAGCTGGCGTCCGGCTCGTGCAAGTGCCGCTGAAGACCGATGTGTTCGCGTTGCTTTCCGGCGGTGAAGGCGAAGCATGAGAGGGCAAACCGTCTATCTCGCCGCGGCGGCGCTCTTGGCCGTGGCGGCCGCCTCACCGTCCCCCACAGCATGGTGTTTCCTCATCGTTTATCTCCTTCTTCTTTTCATCCGCCGGCCGCCTGTTTTTCTTCCCGCTTTTTTGACGGCTCTCTTCTTTTTTGCATATTTCCTGATCGTGGACCATGACAATGAAACGTCTTTGTCCGGCGGGCGCCGCACGTTGAACGTCCGTTTTACTGCGCCGCCCGCTTTTGACGGTGACCGGATGCAAGGATTGGTGGAGATCAACGGCGAGCGCGTGCAGCTTCGTTATGTGATGAGGACGAGGGCGGAAAAGGAAGCGCTGCAGGCCTACTTGACACCCGGCACGGTTTGCCGCATCTTGGGCACGCTTGAGCGGCCGCAGTCGGCGAGCAATCCGTACGCGTTTGACTACCGCCGGTATTTGCGTTTTCAGCGCGTTCATTGGCTGTTTCTTCCTGAGTCTGTCGATCGTTCCGTTTGTGCGCGCGCCCGTCCGACCGTCGCTGAACGGCTTCTTTCCTTGCGCGAGGCGGGCGTCCGCCGCATCGAAGCCCATCTTCCACCGGAAGCCGCCGGCATTGCGGCCGCCCTCATTTATGGCGAGCGCCGCCAGCTCGATGAAGAGGTGCTTGCTGGTTACCAGCAGCTCGGGCTGATTCATTTGCTGGCCATTTCCGGCGGTCATGTCACCTTGCTCGTCAGCGCGGCGTTCGCCCTTGCCATCCGGTTTATGACGCGCGAGGTGGCCGTGCTTGCCCTATTGGTCTTGCTTCCGGTGTACGCCGTGCTCGCCGGCGCCTCGCCGTCCGTGCTGCGCGCTTGTGCGACGGGGATGATCGTGCTCGCCGTCGCCTGGAAAAAAGGAGCGATTCACCCGCTTGATGCGTTAAGCTGGACGGCGCTCGTGCTGTTGGTTTTCGATCCGTACATGGTGTGGGATGTCGGTTTCCAGCTGTCGTTTGTCGTCACGTTCGCCCTTCTTGTTCATTTTCCAGCGCTGTCTGCTGTTCGTTCGCTGGGCGGGCGGCTGCTGCAAACCGCTCTTGTCGCCCAACTGGCGGCGCTGCCGCTCTTGCTTTATCACTTTTACGAAATTTCTGTTTGGAGTGTCGTTCTTAACGTCTTGTTTGTTCCTCTGTATTCATGGATCCTCTTGCCGCTGGCTTTGCTCGTGGCTGCTGTTCCGTTCGCTCCGTTCGTTTGGCTGTTTTGCCGCCTCGTTGTCTTCACCAATGCCATCGTTCGGTTCTTTTCCACCGATCATGGCCTGACGCTTGTGCTCGGCCGCCCGAGTCCATGGGGTTTGGCCTTGTGTGTCGCCGCAGTGGTCGCGGCGTTTCTCCTTTGGGAGCGCGGCCGGCTGCAAAGGGGATTGGCGGCGGTGGCGGCGGCGCTGGCCGTGCAGTTTGCCGCTCCGTATATGAATGCGAACGGGGAAGTGACCGTACTGGACGTCGGGCAGGGGGACTGTACGGTGATTGAACTTCCCGGTCGAAAAGCGGTCTATTTGCTTGACACGGGCGGAACGTTAGACATCGCGCGCGAGCCGTGGCGGAAGCGGGCGCGTCCGTTTTCCGTCGGCCGCGATGTGGTCGTGCCGTTTTTAAAGGCCAAAGGAATTCGAACGATCGACAAGCTGATTCTCACTCATGACGACGCCGACCATATCGGCGCGGCTCCCGATGTGCTGCGGGCCGTGCGGGTCAAAGAAATCGTGACGAGCCCACACGCGTTGCCGACCGTTCGTCAGATGGCGCGTCCGTTTTCGGTGCCGGTTGCGGCTGCCTCACGCGGGCAGCGATGGCAAGAGGGCGGAGCGGCCTTTGCGATTTTGCATCCGGAAGCGGGAAACCGTGAAGACAATAACGGTTCGCTTGTTTTGTTCGCCCGCCTTGGCGGCTTGACGTGGCTGTTTGCCGCTGACATTGAGAAGGAAGCGGAGCAAGATCTCGTCCGCGCTTACCCACACTTGCGCGCCGATGTGTTAAAAGTCGCCCATCACGGCAGCGCCACGTCGACGACCGAGCCGTTTTTGCGGACGGTAAAGCCGCGGGTGGCGCTGATTTCGGTCGGTCGTCACAACCGTTACGGCCATCCAGCTCGGGAGGTGCTTGTCCGGCTCAAGCAACAGGGAGCGATCATCTGGAGGACGGATCAAAACGGGGCCATTCGGTATGTATACAGCGAAAAAAGTGGAACCTTTCAACCGATGAAGCCATAAAATGAAGTGCGCAACGGGAAAGCGAACCGCATCCGGCGGTCGCCGATAGAGAAAAAAAGGATTGCTGGAGAAAGCAATCCCTTTACCGGCCGAAAAATTCGATCAGCGTCGCGATGATGAACATGGTCGCGAAAAAGCCAAACGATACGATGAATCCAACGGCGGAATCGACAGCATCATTCCGCTGGCTTTGCACTTCCTTTTCGAAGACGTTCATCGCTTTTTCCCTCCTCTTTGCAATCATTATTTAGTATAGACGAAAACGCGGAAAAAATCTACCATCGCCCGCCCCGTTTCCTTCCTTGACAACAGTTGTCACAAATACTTTCCAACGCCCGGGAAAACATAAAAATAACCCGCTGGACGATAAGGTCCTAGGACTTATCAGCCGGCGTTTATATAAAGGGGAACCGGTTTTTTCCGACCGCCGGTTCCCTTGTAAAATGGCGAAAAACGGTGTATCTTTCTAGCAGGGAATCCTGCGATAGAATGGAGAAGGGAACATGTTGGAACGCGTATGGGGAAACATTGAAAAACGACGGTTTTCTCCCCTTTATTTATTATATGGCAGCGAGCCGTTTTTATTAACAGAAACGTATGAGCGGATCGTGAAGGCGGCGCTTGATGAAGGGGAGCGAGAGTGGAACTTCGCCGTGTATGACTGCGAGGAAACGCCGGTCGAGATGGCGCTCGAGGAGGCGGAAACGGTGCCGTTTTTCGGCGAGCGTCGCGTGGTCGTCGTGAAGCATCCGTATTTTTTTACGTCGGAAAAAGAGAAGGAGATCGAGCATAATTTGGCGAAGCTGGAGGCGTACGTCAACGCGCCGGCTCCGTTTTCGATCGTTATCTTTTTTGCCCCGTACGACAAGCTCGATGAGCGAAAAAAAATCACCAAGCTTGCCAAAGAGCGCTGCGAAGTCGTCGTTGCTTCCTCGCTGGGCGAGGCGGAACTGCGCGCTTGGGTGCGGCGGCGCATCGAGAGCGAAGGCCCGTCGATCAGCGAAGAGGCCATCGATGTCCTTTTGCGGCGGGCGGGGACGCAGCTTTCCGTGCTGGCGAACGAAACGGAAAAGTTGGCGCTGTTCGCCGGACCGGGCGGGGTGGTGGAAGCTGCCGCGGTGGAGCGGCTCGTCGCCCGCGCGCCGGAGGAGAACGTGTTTGTTCTCGTCGAGCAGGTGGCGAAGCGCGATATTCCCGGCGCCTTGCGGACGCTTGTCGATTTGCTTGGCCATCAAGAGGAGCCGATCAAAATGTTGGCGCTGCTCGCTTCCCATTTCCGCTTGCTGTCGCAAGTGAAATGGCTCGCGCAAACGGGGTATGGGCAGACGCAAATCGCCTCCGCGCTTAACGTTCATCCGTTTCGCGTCAAGCTCGCCCTTGCTCAAGCGGCGCGGTTTTCCGAGCAAGAGCTTGTCGAAGCGATCAATGATCTGGCCGATGTCGATCATCAGGTGAAAAGCGGGGCGATGGATCGCCGGCTGGCGCTCGAGCTTTTGCTGATGCGATGGGGCGCCCGGCCGGAAGAGGAACGCAGCCGGCGATGAGAGCGGGCGAGAGCGTTATAAAAAAACGACCTGGCGCCAGGTCGTTTTTCATTAGGAAGCTTGGATGCTGTTTAATTTTTTCGCTAAGCGCGATTTTTGCCGGCTGGCGGCGTTTTTATGGATAAGGCCTTTGCTTGCGGCTTTGTCTAATTTTTTCGACGCGATAATGAACGCTTCGCGCGCTTTTTCCACGTCTTTCAGTTCGACGAGCGCCTCAAACTTTTTAATGGCGGTGCGCATCGCCGATTTCATCGAAGCGTTGTGTGCGCGGCGTTTTTCGCTCGTTTTTGCCCGTTTGATTGCCGATTTGATGTTAGCCACATCCATTCACCTCCGTTACGATGCGAATTTTTGCTGTGAACAGCAGGAAGAACAAATGTTATTCTATCAAACGCCTGTTGATTATGCAAGAGTGTGCAAGCAAAAATCCTTTACGAAATGTGAATGACGTTGCCTCATTGCGGTGACAATAAAAGAAAACGGCATGAGGAGGAACGCCATGGAACAGCCGCTCGATTTACGTCCGTATTCCGTGCGCACCGATTTGGCCATTGAAGCGCATGAGATTGCTGTGGAGGAGCGCCTGCAGCAAAAAAAAGAAAGCGGGGCCCCGATCGAAGGGGTCATCATCCGCGACCAAGAGATCGATGGCATCAAACTGTCACATGTGCATGTCACCGAGCAAGGAGCGGCTTCAATCGGAAAAAAGCCGGGCCATTATGTGACGATTGAAGCGCAAGGAATCCGCGAGCAAAACAAAGAGCTGCAGCAAAGCGTGCAGCGCGTATTCTCCGAGCAGCTCAGCGCCTTTTTGAAGCGGCTTCGCATTCCGGATGAGGCCAGCTGCCTGATCGTTGGGCTTGGCAACCAAAACGTCACCCCCGATGCGCTCGGGCCGCTGACGGTGGAAAACGTGCTGGTGACCCGCCATTTGTTCCAGTTGCAGCCGGAAAGCGTCGCCGAAGGGTTCCGGCCGGTCAGCGCCCTCGCCCCGGGAGTGATGGGGACAACGGGGATTGAAACGAGCGATATCATCGACGGGGTCGTCCAAAAAACGAAGCCGGATTTTGTCATTGTCATTGACGCCTTGGCCGCCCGTTCGATTGAGCGCGTCAACGCAACGATTCAAATTTCCGACACCGGCATTCATCCTGGTTCCGGAGTCGGCAACAAGCGCAAAGAGCTGAGCCGCGAGACGCTCGGCATCCCGGTCATTTCGATCGGCGTCCCGACCGTTGTCGATGCCGTCTCGATCACAAGCGACACGATTGACTTTATTTTGAAACATTTCGGCCGCGAAATGCGCCAAGGTCAGCGGCCTTCAAGCGCTCTCGCCCCGGCCGGCTGGACGTTCGGGCGCAAAAAGAAGCTGACGGAACAAGATATGCCGTCGCCGCAAGAACGGTCGACGTTTCTCGGCATGGTTGGCACGCTCGGCGATGAGGAAAAGCGGCGCTTGATTTATGAAGTGCTCGCCCCGCTCGGCCATAATTTGATGGTGACGCCAAAGGAAGTCGATTCGTTTATCAGCGATATGGCGAACGTATTGGCCGGCGGTTTGAACAGAGCGCTGCATCGGCAAGTGAATCAAGACAACGTCGGTTCTTACACGCAGTAGGAAAAAGCGGTTCTATCTTTCCCTGCTTGGCCATAGGTTAAAGTGAGGAGACAAGCCGGGAAAGGGTGGAAGTATGAAACGATGGCGCCCGCCACATGTGATGATCGCTGTTCCAGGAGCTAGCTTAAAAAAGTTGTTGATGCTCGTCGTTGTAGGATGCATGATGATGGTGATGCTCATCGGGGCGCTCACGTCGCTGCGGCCGGAATATCGTCCGTCATCCTCGTCCATTAACGATATGGCGGCCCATTTTCCACAAGAGGCGTTCGTCCGCTTGTTTGCGTTGGAAAACGGGTATTTTGCCCAACTGCTGCCGAAAGAGCGGCAGCGGACAAACTATTCGTCGCTGCTGTTTCGCCTAGCGACGAGCATCAATCCTGATGATCCGCGCAGTTTGCTAGGCAGCGAGCTGCCGGGCTTTGCACTGTATGACAGCAAAATTTTAATCGCCGGCGAAGGGACGGATTATACGAACATTCCGTATGAATCGGCGCCTCCGCTTGAGGTGATGCTGGCGGAACGGCAGGCATCGGTCGAAGAGCTTGAACAAGCCGAGCAGACGGAGGATGAAAAGCCGTTGCCGCCGCCAAGGCAGACGACTGAGGGCAGAAAAGTCGTTTACATTTATCACACTCATACGCGCGAGTCGTATTTGCCGGCTTTAAAAGGGGTGACCGACCCGAATTTGGCGTTTCACCGGAGCGTCAATGTCACGAAAGTCGGCGAGAAACTGATGGAAGAGTTGGAGAAGCGGGGCATCGGCGCGCAAGTGAACAAAACCGACATCGAAGCGGAGCTGCTGAAAAAAGGGATGAACTACAGCCAAGCCTATGACATGTCGCGGCAAACGGTCGTCGCGGCGATGAAACAAAACCGCGATTTGCAATATTTGATCGACATTCACCGCGATGCCCACCGGCGCAACTATACGACGACGACGATCAACGGCGCTACGTATGCCCGGGTGGCGTTTATTGTCGGCGGCGAGAACGCCGAATATGAGAAAAATTTGCAGCTGGCTACGGAATTGCACCATTTGATGCAAAAGAAATATCCGGGGCTGAGCCGCGGGGTGATCAAGAAGCAAGGGGCTGGCACCGATGGCAAATTCAATCAAGATTTATCGGGCAACGCGATATTGATTGAAATCGGTGGCGTTGACAATACGTTTGCCGAACTGTTCCGCTCGGCTGCTGCGTTTGCCGATGTGTTTAGCGAGTATTATTGGCAGGCCGAGAAAGTTCAAGCGCCGACCCCGCCCGAGAAAAAGTAAAGGGGTGTTGCTATGGCGAAATGGCTGATTCAATTTGGATTGATGCTGTTTCTATTGTTTTTTGGCGTGCTGTTTGGCATGCAGCAGGCGCACAACGGAATGGAGCGGATGCGCGGCTACGCGGATCCAGCATTTCCGTCCGTCGTTGAAATGAAGCGAAACGACAGCGGAGAGGTGGAGGCGGCGGTGTTTGGTGAGACCGTCACCGCGGCCGATTGGCAAAAAAAGCAGGAAACGATGCGCGAGTTGACATCGTTCAACGTTTTTTCCGAGCTTGGTCGTCGACTCGCTGACGCCGCCACCGCGCTCATGAACACGCTTCTTTCCCTCATCGGCCGGGTATTGGAGTAACTCGGCCGGTTGGTTGTATCATCCGTCAAGGCATTCGCTCAAGCTTGGCGGATTTTTTGTTGCCGTCACGGCGATGAGGCCTCATTTCCGGTGCGCCGCTGATCGGCGTGATGGCCCAAACGGAGAACGAAGCAAAAAAGCAAGGCTAGGGAGAAAGCATCTCAAGCGGTCCGCGCAGTTCACCATTGAATCTTCTTGACGCTGTTGCTATAATCAAAGCTAGTGCAGTTTTGCGAAGAAGCAGGAGTGAGAGACAATGAACCGGGAAGAACGGTTGAAGCGGCAAGAACGGATTCGCAATTTTTCGATTATCGCCCATATCGACCACGGAAAATCGACGCTGGCCGACCGCATTTTAGAGAAAACCGGCGCGCTGTCAGAGCGCGAACTGCGCGAGCAGACGCTCGATATGATGGATCTTGAGCGCGAACGCGGCATCACGATTAAATTGAACGCGGTGCAGTTGACATACAAAGCGAAAAATGGCGAAGAGTATATTTTCCATTTGATCGACACGCCGGGCCACGTCGATTTTACGTACGAAGTATCGCGCAGTTTGGCTGCTTGTGAAGGGGCGATTTTAGTCGTCGATGCGGCGCAAGGCATCGAAGCGCAGACGCTCGCCAACGTGTACTTGGCGATTGACAATAATTTGGAGATTTTGCCTGTGATCAATAAAATCGATTTGCCAAGCGCCGAACCGGAGCGGGTGCGCCAAGAAATTGAGGATGTGATCGGCCTTGACGCCTCTGATGCCGTGCTTGCGTCGGCCAAAGTCGGCATCGGCATCGAGGAGATTTTAGAAAAGATCGTCGCGAAAATTCCGGCTCCTTCGGGCGATCCGGATGCGCCGCTGAAGGCGCTCATCTTTGATTCGCTTTATGACCCGTATCGCGGCGTCGTCGCTTACGTCCGCATCGTTGACGGAACGGTGAAGCCAGGCCAGCGCATCAAAATGATGTCGACCGGCAAAGAATTTGAAGTGACGGAAGTCGGCGTGTTCACCCCGAAGCAAAAAGTTGTCAACGAATTGACGGTCGGTGATGTCGGCTATTTGACCGCCTCCATTAAAAACGTGAAAGACACGCGCGTCGGGGATACGATCACCGATGCCGAACGGCCGGCGGCCGAGCCGCTCCCCGGCTACCGGAAGCTCAACCCGATGGTGTTTTGCGGCATGTACCCGATCGATACGGCGCGCTACAACGATTTGCGCGAGGCGCTTGAGAAGCTGCAGCTCAACGATGCGGCGCTCCAGTTTGAGCCGGAGACGTCGCAGGCGCTTGGGTTTGGCTTCCGCTGCGGATTTCTCGGCTTGCTTCATATGGAAATCATCCAAGAGCGGCTCGAGCGCGAATTTCATATCGATTTGATCACGACCGCGCCGAGCGTCGTTTACAAGGTGCATTTGACCGATGGAACCGAAGTTAACGTCGACAACCCGACGAACATGCCCGATCCGCAAAAAATCGACCGCATTGAAGAGCCGTACGTGAAAGCGACGATCATGGTGCCGAACGACTACGTGGGGCCGGTCATGGAGCTGTGTCAAGGGAAGCGGGGCACGTTTGTCGATATGCAATATTTGGATGAAAAGCGCGTCATGCTCATTTACGATATTCCGCTTTCTGAAATTGTCTACGACTTTTTCGATGCCTTAAAATCGAACACGAAAGGGTACGCGTCGTTCGACTATGAGTTGATCGGCTATCGGCCGTCCAACCTCGTCAAGATGGATATTTTGCTTAACGGCGAAAAAATCGATGCGTTGTCGTTTATCGTCCATCGCGATTCCGCCTATGAGCGCGGCAAAGTGATCGTGGAAAAGCTGAAAGATTTGATTCCGCGCCAGCAGTTTGAAGTGCCGGTGCAAGCGGCGATCGGCAACAAAATCATCGCCCGTTCGACGATCAAGGCGCTGCGCAAAAACGTGCTCGCCAAATGTTACGGGGGCGACGTATCGCGGAAGCGGAAGCTGCTTGAGAAACAAAAAGAAGGAAAGAAGCGGATGAAACAAATCGGATCGGTCGAAGTGCCGCAGGAAGCGTTTATGGCCGTTTTGAAAATCGATGACCAGAAAAAATAAGCGGACAAGGCTGTCTCCTTGGGGGATAGCCTTGTTTCGTTCGCGCTGTTGGAAAGGAGGAGCACGATTGGCCATTTCCGCCTATTTTCACATCCCTTTTTGTGCCCATATTTGTCATTATTGCGACTTTAACAAAGTGTTCGCCGCCGGCCAACCGATCGACGATTACTTGCGGGCGATGGACAAGGAAATGGCGTGGACGGCCGCTGAGTTTGGCCGCCGGCTCCAAACGCTGTTTATCGGCGGCGGCACGCCGACGGTGCTTGAACCGGCGCAGCTCGGCCGCCTGTTTGAAAGCATTCACCGCCATTTTCAGTTTGACCGATCAACAGCCGAGTTCACCGTCGAAGCGAATCCGGACGGATTGACGAGCGAAAAGCTCGCCATTTTGCGCGCTGCCGGCGTCAATCGCCTCAGCATCGGAGTGCAGACGTTTGATCCCGAGCTGCTTTGTGCCATCGGCCGGACGCATCGGCGTGAAGATGTCGTTCGGGCGGTGGAGATGGCACGAGAAGCTGGGTTTGTCAATATTAGCGTCGATTTGATGTACGGATTGCCGGGACAAACGTTGGCGCTGTTTTTGGCCGACCTCGAGGCAGCGCTGTCGCTCGAAGTCGCTCATCTGTCCGTCTATTCTTTGATGGTTGAACCGAAAACGATGTTTTACAACGAGTGGCGGAAGGGGCGCCTTCGCCTTCCCGGCGAAGAAGCGGAAGCGGAAATGTACGAAGCGGCCATGGATCGCCTGCCGGCCGGCGGCTACCGGCAATACGAAATCAGCAACTATGCTTTGCCGGGGCGGGAAAGCCGGCACAACTTGACCTACTGGAACAACGAGGAGTACTACGGCATCGGCGCCGGGGCGCACAGCTATATCGACGGTGTGCGGCGTGAGAACATCGGCCCGGTTCGGCATTACATCGCCGCCATCGAGCGCGGCGAATGGCCGCATCGCGCTGTGCGCCGCCTCACCGTCCGCGAACAGATGGAAGAGGAACTTTTTTTAGGGCTGCGCAAGACGGAAGGGGTATCCAAGGCCCGCTTCCGGCAAAAGTTTGGGTGCGAGATGGACGATGTGTTTGGTGCCGCGATTCGCCGCGAGCTCGCATGCGGACGTCTTGAGGAGACGAACGGTCACCTCCGCCTGACCAAGCGCGGCCGCTTGCTCGGCAATGAGGTGTTCGCCGCGTTCCTCGGCGAGATGTAAACATTGACATTTGCTCGCTGATTTGCTACCCTAATAGTAGATTTAGCACTCAAATTGTTTGAGTGCTAACAGAGGTGAGACACTTGCTAACGGACCGCCAACTGTTGATTTTGCAGGTGATTATCGACGATTTCATTCGTTCAGGGCAGCCTGTCGGTTCGCGGACGTTATCGAAAAAGCATCAGATTGCGTTCAGCTCAGCGACGATCCGCAATGAGATGGCGGATTTGGAAGAGCTTGGTTACATCGAAAAAACGCACGTTTCGTCCGGCCGCGTGCCGTCGGAAAAAGGATACCGATACTATGTCGACCATCTGCTGCCGCCGCAGCGGCTGACGCGGGCGGACTTGCAAAAAATCCGCTCCGTGTTCGCTGAGCGCATCTGCGAGCTAGAGAAATTGATGCAAAAGTCGGCACAGATTTTGTCCGATTTGACGAATTATACATCGATCGCTCTTGGCCCGGCGTTTAAAGAAAGCAAGCTGAAGCGGATGCAAATCGTCCCGCTCAATGAACAGACGGCGGTGGCCATCATCGTGACGGACACCGGCCATGTCGAAAACCGGGTCGTGACGATTCCGTCATCCATGGATGCGGGCGATCTCGAAAAAATGATCAACATTTTCAACGAGCGCTTAAACGGCGTCCCGCTCGTCGATTTGAAAGAGAAAATGGAGACGGAAGTGGCCGACGTCCTGCGCCGGCACATCCGCAACTACGACAGCGTGCTGAACACGCTCGTTGAGACGATCGATGTTCCCGAAGACGAAAAAGTGTTTTTCGCCGGCAAGGCGAACATGCTCAACCAGCCGGAGTTCAGCGACATTCAAAAAGTGCGCCCGCTTCTGAACATCATTGAGCAAGAAAAAGACATTTACCGTCTGCTCCGCAAGCAAAACCAAAAAGGGGTGCGGGTGTCGATCGGACACGAAAACGAGCTGCGCGGCATGGAAAACTGCAGTTTGATTACGGCGACGTACACGGTCGGCGATGAGCCGCTTGGAGCGATTGCGATTTTAGGGCCGACGCGCATGGAATATTCGCGCGTCATCACGGTCTTAAACCGCGTCGCCTCCGATTTGTCGGCCGCGCTGACGAAATGGTATCAAAGCCAATAAGAATGGCCATATTGGATAACGGATGGATCGCGCATCCATCCTTTCCTTGTGGCCATTGATACATAAACAAGGAAGGGCCCGGGGGGACGGCAAACGGTTGATCAAGACGCTAGGAGCGACCATCGAGAGACGGATTCGCTTTTGCCTAACATCCGGCAAGGGGCCCGGGCAGGGAGGTGAAAATCGATGGAACAAGGAGAAAAACAAGCCATGGAACAAGCTACATACGCTGAACCGGAGCGGGAGAGAGCGGGTGAGGAAGAATCCGCCGCGCCGCTTGGCGGAGAATCGAACGCTGCTTTGCATGAGGAAGAAAGCGAACAAGCCGATCGGGAGGAAGCGGCGGAACCGATGGAAACGGCGCCAACAGCCGAAGAGCTGGCAGCGGCCAAGGCGCAGATCGCTGAATTGGAAGCGAAATTGGCCGAGATGGAAAACCGGTATCTCCGCCTGTACGCCGATTTCGAAAACTTCCGCCGTCGGACGCGCCAAGAGATGGAAGCGGCGGAAAAATACCGCGCGCAAAGTTTGGCCAATGATTTGCTTCCGGTTCTCGACAACTTTGAACGCGCCTTGAACATTGAGGCGGACAGCGAACAGGCGAAGTCGATTTTGCAAGGGATGGAAATGGTGTACCGGTCGCTTGTCGATGCCTTGAAGAAAGAAGGGGTTGAGGCGATCGAGGCGGTCGGCAAGCCGTTCGATCCCCATTGGCATCAAGCGGTCATGCAAGCGGAAGCCGAGGGGTATGAGCCGAACACGGTCGTGGAAGAGCTGCAAAAAGGCTACCGGCTGAAAGACCGCGTGCTGCGCCCCGCCATGGTCAAAGTGAGTCAGTAAACGGAAACGGAGGGTGATAGGCGATGAGCAAAATTATCGGTATCGACTTAGGAACGACGAACTCTTGCGTCGCCGTGTTGGAAGGCGGCGAAGCGAAAGTCATTCCGAACCCGGAAGGAAACCGCACGACCCCATCGGTCGTGGCGTTTAAAAACGGCGAGCGCCTCGTCGGCGAAGTCGCCAAACGGCAAGCGATCACGAACCCGAACACGATCATCTCGATCAAGCGCCATATGGGCACCGATTACAAAGTCGAAATTGAAGGAAAGCAATATACACCGCAAGAAATTTCAGCGATCATTTTGCAATACTTGAAATCGTACGCCGAAGACTATTTAGGTGAGCCGGTGACGCGCGCCGTCATCACCGTGCCGGCCTATTTCAACGATGCCCAACGCCAAGCGACGAAAGACGCTGGCCGCATCGCCGGCTTGCAAGTCGAACGCATCATCAACGAGCCGACGGCGGCGGCGCTCGCTTACGGTTTAGATAAAGAAGAAGACCAAACGATTCTCGTCTACGACTTGGGCGGCGGGACGTTTGACGTCTCGATTTTGGAGCTTGGCGACGGCGTGTTTGAAGTGAAGGCGACCGCCGGCGACAACCATTTGGGCGGCGACGACTTTGACCAAGTGATCATCGATTATTTGGTCAATCAGTTCAAGCAAGAGCACGGCATCGATTTGTCCAAAGACAAAATGGCGCTCCAGCGCTTAAAAGATGCGGCGGAAAAAGCGAAAAAAGAGCTGTCCGGCGTGACGCAGACGCAAATTTCGCTGCCGTTTATCAGCGCGAACGAAAACGGCCCGCTCCATCTTGAGACGACGCTCACCCGCGCCAAGTTTGAAGAATTGTCGGCCCACCTCGTCGAGCGGACGATGGGACCGGTCCGCCAAGCGTTGCAAGACGCCGGTTTGACGCCAGCCGACATCGACAAAATCATTTTGGTCGGCGGTTCGACGCGCATTCCGGCCGTGCAAGAAGCGATCAAGCGCGAACTCGGCAAAGAGCCGCACAAAGGCGTCAACCCGGATGAAGTCGTGGCGATCGGCGCGGCGATCCAAGGCGGCGTCATCGCCGGCGAGGTCAAAGATGTCGTCCTGCTTGACGTCACCCCGCTGTCGCTCGGCATTGAAACGATGGGCGGCGTGTTTACGAAATTGATCGAGCGGAATACGACGATTCCGACGAGCAAATCGCAAGTGTTTACAACCGCGGCCGACAACCAGACGACCGTTGACATTCACGTCTTGCAAGGGGAGCGTCCGATGGCGGCCGACAACAAAACGCTGGGCCGCTTCCAGCTGACCGGCATCCCGCCGGCGCCGCGCGGCGTGCCGCAAATTGAAGTCACGTTCGATATCGACGCCAACGGCATCGTTCACGTGCGCGCCAAAGATTTAGGAACGAACAAAGAGCAATCGATTACGATCAAATCGTCGTCCGGTTTGTCGGAAGAGGAAATTCAGCGCATGATTAAAGAAGCGGAAGAAAACGCCGAAGCCGACCGGAAGCGGAAAGAAGCGGCCGAGCTGCGCAACGAGGCCGACCAGCTCCTTTTCATGACTGACAAAACGTTAAAAGAAGTCGAAGGAAAAGTGAGCGCCGATGACATCAAGAAAGCCGAAGCGGCGAAGGAAGCGTTGAAGGCGGCGCTCGAGAAAAACGATCTCGATGACATTCGCAAGAAAAAAGAAGCGCTGCAAGAAGCGGTGCAGCAGCTGTCGATCAAACTGTATGAGCAGGCGGCGAAACAGGCGCAAACGGGCGCGGCCAACCAAGACAACGTCGTGGATGCGGAGTTTAAAGAAGTCAATGACGATAAATAAGGGAAAAAGAAAAAGTCAAAGTCAGGCCTGCCTTGGCTTTGACTTTTTTTCTAGCATTCACATATTGCCATAAAGCAAAGGAAAATGATAAAATAACCTTTATGTGAATGAATCGGGAGTGGATGATCAACGATGGCGAAGCGCGACTATTACGAGATTCTCGGCGTCAGCAAAAACGCGACGAAAGACGAGATCAAAAAAGCGTACCGGAAGCTTTCGAAACAGTATCATCCAGACATTAACAAAGCGCCGGACGCCGCCGAGAAGTTCAAGGAGATCAAAGAGGCGTACGAAGTGCTGAGCGATGATGAAAAGCGGGCCCGCTACGACCAATTCGGGCATGTCGATCCGAACGAAACGTTTGGCGGCGGATTTCAAGGCGGCTTTGATTTCGGCGGTTTTAGCGGCTTTGGCGGCTTTGAAGATATTTTTGAGACGTTTTTCGGCGCCGGTCCGCGCCGGCGGGCGAGCGGGCCGCGCCGGCGGGCGAGCGGGCCGCGCAAAGGAGCCGACCTCGAATATATGATGACGCTCACGTTTGAGGAAGCGGCGTTCGGAAAAGAAACGGAAATCGAAGTTCCCCGAGAAGAGGAGTGCGACACGTGCCGCGGCAGCGGGGCAAAACCGGGCACAAGCCCGCAATCGTGCCCGCACTGCCACGGCAGCGGGCAAGTGACAAGCGAACAAGCAACGCCGTTTGGCCGCATCGTCAACCGCCGGACGTGCCCGGTCTGCGCCGGCACGGGCCGCTACATTCCGGAAAAATGCCCAACGTGCGGGGGCACGGGGCGCGTGAAACGGCGGAAAAAAATTCACGTCAAAATTCCGGCCGGTGTCGACGACGGACAGCAGCTGCGCGTCGCCGGTCAAGGGGAACCGGGGATCAACGGCGGGCCGCCGGGGGATTTGTACATCGTCTTCCATGTCGAACCGCATGAGTTTTTTAAGCGCGACGGCGACGATATTTATTGCGAGGTGCCGCTGTCGTTCGCCCAAGCGGCGCTTGGCGATGAAATGGAAGTGCCGACGCTTCATGGCCCCGTTAAGCTGAAAATCCCAGCCGGCACGCAAACGGGCACGCGCTTTCGCTTGAAGGGAAAAGGGGTGCCGAACGTGCGCGGCTACGGCCAAGGCGACCAGCACGTCATCGTCCGCGTTGTGACGCCGACGCGGTTGACGGAAAAGCAAAAACAGCTGTTGCGCGAGTTTGATCGGCTCGGTGGAGAGACGATGCATGACGGGCCGCATACCCGTTTTTTTGAAAAAGTCAAAAAGGCGTTCAAAGGAGAAGCGTAAGCGCGATGAAATGGTCAGAAATCAGCATCCATACGACGCACGAAGCGGTCGAAGCGATTTCGAACATTTTGCATGAAGCCGGCGCCGGCGGCGTGGTCATTGAGGACTCGTACGACCTTGTCAAAGACCGCGACGATTGGTACGGAGAGATCGTCGAGCTCAATCCCGACGATTATCCGGAAGAAGGGGTCATCATTAAGGCATATTTGCCGGTCAACAGCTTTCTTGGCGAAACGGTGGAACAAATTAAGCAGGCGATTAACAATTTATGGCTATACGATATTGACCTTGGCAAAAATAAAATTACGTTGAGCGAAGTGAATGAGGAAGAATGGGCGACGGCGTGGAAAAAGCATTACCACCCGGTCAAAGTATCGGAAAAGTTTACGGTCGTGCCAACGTGGGAGACGTATGAACCGGCTTCCGACGACGAGCTGATCATCGAAATGGACCCGGGCATGGCGTTTGGCACCGGCACGCACCCGACGACGGTCATGTGCCTGCAGGCGCTTGAAAAATACGTGCGCCCTGGCGACGAGGTCATTGATGTTGGCACCGGCTCCGGCATTTTAAGCATCGCCGCGGCGATGCTCGGCGCCCGGTCGGTGCGGGCGCTCGATTTGGATCCGGTGGCGGTCGACAGCGCGCGGCTGAACGTGAAGCTCAATAAGGTGCAGCATATCGTAACGGTCTCACAAAACAATTTGCTTGACCATATCGAGGAACCGGCTGACGTGATCGTCGCCAACATTTTGGCGGAAATCATTTTGCGCTTTGCCGGCGACGCCTACCGGCTGTTGAAGCCGGGCGGCCGCTTGATCGTCTCGGGCATCATTCAGGCGAAAAAACAAGAGGTCCAAAACGAATTGCTCGCTTTAGGATTTGCGATCGCCGATACGAAGGTGATGGAAGATTGGGTGGCGTTGGTCGCCGCGAAACCGTAAGCAAACAGGAGGCGGCCTTCGACGAAACCGTTTTGTTGCGATCGTTGTTTCACGAAACCGTAAGCAAAGAAGGGATGTCGGTTGCAGCGCTATTTCGTTTCCGAACAGGCACGGCGCGGGGAAATCGTCGCGATCAGCGGCGATGACGCCCATCATATCGCTCGCGTCATGCGCATGAAACCGGGCGCGGCGATTGCCTGCGTGTTTCCGGACGGGCGCACGGCGGTTTGCCAAATTGAACAAATTGCCAATGAGCAAGTGCAAGCCCGTATTGTACAATGGAAAGAGGAGCGGCGTGAACTGCCGGTGCGCATTTATATCGCGCAAGGGCTGCCGAAAGGGGACAAATGGGAGCTTGTCATCCAAAAAGGGACGGAGCTCGGGGCGGCCGGTTTTTTGCCGTTTGCTGCCGCTCGTTCGCTCGTCAAATGGGAGGACAAAAAAGCGGAGAAAAAGGTGGAGCGGTGGAAAAAAATCGCCAAAGAGGCGGCTGAACAGGCCGAGCGAACCGTGGTGCCGGACGTGCGGGCGCCGCTTTCGTTGGCCGAGCTCGTTGCGTTTGGCGAAACGGTTGACGTTCGGCTGTTCGCTTATGAGGAGGAAGCGCGCCGAGGGCGGCACGCTTCGCTCCCGGCCCTTTTGACCGACCTAGCGCCCGGAGGCTCGCTTTTGGCCGTCTTTGGGCCGGAGGGAGGATTCAGCGCGGAAGAAGCGGAACGACTCGAACAGCACGGCTTTTTGCCGTGCAGCCTCGGGCCGCGCATTTTGCGGACGGAGACGGCGCCACTTTATTTGCTTGCCGCTGCTTCCTATGAGTGGGAGCTGCGAAGGTAGCCTGCGGATAAGCGATCCGCGGACGACCGAAATCCCCCCTGCGACCGAGCGGGGGAATAGAGTGAGGTGAATGCGATGCCAACAGTGGCTTTTCATACATTGGGCTGCAAAGTCAATCACTATGAAACGGAAGCGATCTGGCAGCTGTTTAAACAGGCCGGCTACGAACGGAAAGAGTTTGAAAGCCGCGCCGATGTTTATGTGATCAATACGTGCACGGTGACGAACACCGGCGACAAAAAAAGCCGTCAAGTCATCCGCCGCGCGGTGCGCCGCAATCCGGACGCCGTCGTTTGCGTGACCGGCTGCTACGCGCAAACATCGCCGGCTGAGGTGATGGCCATTCCGGGTGTTGATATTGTCATCGGCACGCAAGACCGCCATAAAATGTTAGAGTACATTGAGCAGTTTCAGCGCGAACGGCAGCCGATCAATGCCGTCCATAATATCATGAAAACGCGCGTCTTTGAGGAGATGGATGTGCCGGAATTCACCGACCGGACGCGGGCGTCGCTGAAAATCCAAGAAGGGTGCAACAACTTTTGCACGTTTTGCATCATTCCATGGGCGCGCGGCTTAATGCGCTCGCGCGACCCGCAGGAGATCATCCGTCAGGCGCGCCAGCTCGTCGCCGCCGGCTACAAAGAAATCGTGCTGACCGGCATTCACACCGGCGGTTATGGCACCGATCTGAAAGACTATAATTTTGCCGCCTTGTTGCGCGATTTGGACGAGCAAGTGCCGGGGCTGAAGCGGCTCCGCATTTCATCCATCGAGGCGAGCCAGCTGACCGATGAAGTCATCGAAGTTTTGCGGCGGTCGGACAAAATCGTCCGCCACTTGCACATCCCGCTCCAATCGGGGTCGAATACGGTGCTGAAGCGGATGCGCCGCAAATATACGGTGGAATTTTACGCCGAGCGGCTCACCCGGCTGCGCGACGTGTTTCCGGAACTGGCGGTGACCTCAGATGTCATCGTCGGCTTCCCTGGTGAAACGGAAGAGGAATTTATGGAGACGTACAACTTTATTCGCGAGCAGCGGTTTTCCGAGCTTCACGTTTTCCCGTATTCGAAGCGGACCGGCACGCCGGCGGCGCGCATGCCGGATCAAATTGATGAAGAGACGAAGCACGACCGCGTCCGCCGCTTGATCGCCCTTTCCGACCAGCTGGCGAAAGAATACGCCTCGCAGTTTGAAGGGCAAGTGCTTGAAGTCATCCCGGAAGAGCGCGACAAAGAAGAGCCGCACTTGTACGTTGGTTACACCGATAATTACTTGAAAGTCCGTTTTCCAGCGTCCGACGAGCTGATTGGCGAACTGGTGAAAGTGAAGATCACCAAAGCCGGCTACCCGTATAACGAAGGCGAGTTTGTCCGCGTTGTGCCGGATGAGGCCGTCCGATCGGTAAAATTAAGTTCCTAATCCCAATGGCCGATTTAGGCTAAGCGCGTCCGCCTCATACTTCCCAGCCTTTAGGCTGGGTTTTTGTTTTCGGTGAAAATAGCGAACTGACATGGATTTTCATCCTTGGGTGGAGGGCGGATCGTGCTGCTCATGGAACTTCTCTGCGAAAATCCCGTCAGCAAGCGGTCACTTTCATCCTTGGGTCGCTGTTACATCGCTCCCCATGAAAATGCCGAACTGACGCGGATTTTCATCCCCGGGTGAAGGGCGGATCGCCGTCCATGGATCTTTCCGTAAAAATCCCGTGCCCGCAGGCGGTGATGTTCATCTCTGAGCGGAGGGCGGACCGCTGCCCATGGATCTTTTTCCGTCCATTTCTCTCGAGCAGGCTAACAAGCTCGCCGGAAGATGAAATGGGAGACGATACGGATGGCGGCTAGTTTTTATGGTAACGACATGGTATGATGGTAGACGTCAGACCTTTCATTTTTTGCAGTAGCAGGAGAAAGGAGCGATGTTCCATGACAGAGAATATGGCCAAAATGATCGATCATACGCTGCTCAAGCCAGAGGCGACGGAAGAACAAATCATTCAACTATGCCGCGAAGCGAAACAATACGGCTTCGCCTCCGTCTGTGTCAACCCGGCGTGGGTGAAAGCGGCGGCGCGCGAGCTTTCCGGCACCGATGTCCGCGTTTGCACCGTCATCGGTTTTCCGCTGGGGGCGACAACGCCGGAAACAAAGGCGTTTGAAACGAATAACGCCATCGAAAACGGCGCCGGCGAGGTGGATATGGTGATCAACATCGGCGCGTTAAAAAGCGGCGATGATGAGCTTGTTGAGCGCGACATTCGCGCTGTCGTCGAGGCGGCGGCCGGAAAAGCGCTGGTGAAAGTGATTATCGAAACGGCTTTGCTGACCGATGAAGAAAAAGTGCGCGCCTGCCAATTGGCGGTGAAGGCGGGGGCCGATTACGTGAAAACGTCGACCGGATTCTCCGGCGGCGGCGCGACGGTCGAGGACGTGGCGCTCATGCGGCGGACGGTCGGTGACAAAGCGGGCGTCAAAGCGTCCGGCGGCGTGCGCGATCGGGAAACGGCCGAAGCGATGATCGCAGCCGGGGCGACGCGCATCGGGACGAGCTCCGGGGTGGCGATTGTCCGCGGGCAAACGGGCGGCGCCGGCTATTAAGCTCGACGGCCGCCTAGCGCTTCGTTCGAAGGAAACATCGCCGCCGTCCACCGATGTCTTCCACTAAGCTCAGCGGCTGCCGTGCAAACGGATCATGGCCCGCTCAATGGCGCCGACAAACGGCAACGCGGCGACGGAACAAACAACGTTAAACACGACGCTGACATGGGCGAGCTGCACGTCCGGGGCCGGGCTGAGCAAAGCGGCGAAGCGGGCGAGCGGAGCGGTGAAAAAGGCAAACACGGCGACGCCGGCGACGTTCAGCCACAGATGGGTGTAGGCGGTCAGCCGCGCCTCCTTGCCGGCCCCGATCGACGCCAGCAGGCCGGTGATGCACGTCCCGATGTTCGCGCCAAGCAAAATGGCAATGGCAGCTGGCAGCGTCAACAATTGTTCGTTTACAAACCCCATGGCGATGCCGATCGTCGCTGCACTGGAATGGACGAGCGCGGTCAAGGCGATGCCGACAAGCAAACCGGCGGCCGTCGAGCGGTTCGTCTCCTGAAGCCAGACGTTGACAAACGGATAGGCGGCCAGCGGCCTCGCCAAGCTTGAAAAACCGTCCATGGCAAACAGCAAGACGGCCAGACCGGCGACCGCCATGCCGATGCCGTAAAGGAACCGACGGCGGCCGAGAAAAACGAGCAGCGCGCCCCCCAAAAGAAGCGGAATGGCGCCCTCGCCGAGATCGAGCGTCATCAGCTCCGTCGTGAGCGTCGAACCGATGTTGCTGCCTAAGATGATGCCGATGGACTGCCGGAACGATAAGTAGCCGGTGGCGACCAAGCCGACGGTCATCACCATCACGGCCGAACTACTTTGCACAAGCGCGGTTGTCGCCAAGCCGGTGAGAAACGATTGCCAAGGTTTGGCCGTAAAGCGCATCAGCCATTCGTTCATTCGGTCGCCGGACAACGTGTAAAGCCCCGCCCGCATCATCAACATGCCGAGAAGAAAAATAGCGGTGTAAACGGCCAACAGCACAAAGAGTGAACCCATCGGCGCTCTCTCCCTTCATCCTATATGTATGGGCCTTGTCCGTCGGCAATGACCGCTTTTTCGGAAGACGAACGCCGCGCGCTTTTTGTATTGACCTTTTCGATCGGCATGTATTATAATTGACAAGTACAATATGCAATGGTTGGTGTTCGGAGGGAGGGAAGCAGGATGTCCAAAACGATCGTGCGCAAAAACGAGTCGATCGATGACGCTCTTCGTCGCTTTAAGCGTGCCGTTTCGAAAACAGGCACTTTGCAAGAAGTGAGAAAGCGTGAATTTTACGAAAAGCCAAGCGTCAGACGGAAGAAAAAATCTGAAGCGGCGAGAAAGCGCAAGCACTAAGAGCACGCATTAAAGAGGGTGTATAGTCGGTGAGTCTTCTCGATCGTTTGAATAACGATATGAAGCAGGCGATGAAAAGCAAGGAGAAAGAAAAGCTGTCCGTTCTCCGCATGCTGAAGGCGGCGCTGCAAAACGAAGCGATCAAGCTCGGCAAAAGCGCGCTGTCCGAGGACGAAGAGCTGACGGTTCTTTCCCGTGAACTGAAGCAGCGTAAAGACTCCCTCCACGAATTTGAAAACGCTGGCCGTTCAGATCTAGTCGAAAAGGCAAAAACCGAAATTGAAATCGTTCAGTCGTATATGCCGAAGCCGCTGACGGAAGAGGAGCTCCGCGAACTGATCGCAGAGACGATCAAAGAAGTCGGCGCTTCTTCGAAAGCGGATATGGGAAAAGTGATGAGCGCGATCATGCCGAAGGTGAAAGGGAAAGCAGATGGTTCGCTCGTCAATCAACTCGTGCGACAACAGTTGTCATAATGGGCGATGGGCCTTGCCGGACAGGCGGGCCCATCGTTTTTGAAAAGCGGTGCTAGAACCCCCTTTTGTCTCATACATATGAGATGAAAGGGGGTTCTTTTTTGATGGTGAAAAGGTGGCGCCAGCAGGTGAAGCGGTGGATGGCGGAAACGCTCGAGCTTCCCGCCGACATTATGATGGATTTGCCTCGCATTACGATGATTGGCCAAATCCATATTTACATTGAAAACCACCGCGGGCTGCTCGCCTTCAGCGATAAAGAGCTCCGCTTGTTGCTGCGAAACGGCCAGCTTATTGTCCGCGGCGAACAATTTGTCATTAAAACGATATTGCCGGAGGAAATTTTGTTGGAAGGAAAAATTAACCAAGTAACGTATATCGATAAATAGCGAGGAGGAACGGGGATGAAGAACGAATGGGTCGACACGCTTGCCGGCAGCGTGCGGGTCAAAGTGAGAGGAAAAGGGATCGAACGATTGATCAACGCCTGCGTCCGCCAAGGGATGGCTGTTTGGAACGTGAAAAAGCATAGCGCGGATACCGTGACGTTCTTCATTAGGCTCAGCGATGTAAAACAGCTGCGCCATATCGCCCGGAAAAGCGGATGCAAACTCTCGTTTGTCGGCCGAACCGGCTTGCCGTTTTTTTGGCGCCGGGTTTGGCGAAACAGCGGGTTTTGGCTTGGCCTGCTCGTTTTTCTAGCGGGGGTGTTTTTGCTGTCGAACGTCGTGTGGAACATCGACATCGAGGGGGCGACGCCGGAGACCGAGCATCAAATCATCCGCGAGCTGAAGCGGATGGGAGTGGAGCGCGGCGCATTCCAATTTTTGCTCGACGACCCGGAAACGCTACAAAAAAAGTTGACGGAACGAATTCGCGACATTACGTGGGTCGGGGTGGAATGGAAAGGGACATCGCTTCATTTTCAAGTGGTGGAAAAGGAAATTCCCGAACCGAAACAACCGCTTCCGCCGCGCCATTTGGTCGCGAAAAAAGAGGCGGTGGTGGTGGACTTATTCGTTGAAGAAGGACAACCGCTCGTTTCCGTCAACGATTACGTGCAAAAAGGGCAGCTGCTCGTCTCGGGCATCATCGGCGCCGAAGGGCGAACGAAATTTGTGCCGGCTAACGGGAAGGTGTTTGGCGAAACATGGTACAAGTCTACCGTTGTCCTGCCGCTGGAGACGACGTTTCATGTGTTGACGGGAAAAGCGATGGCGCGCCATTATATCGGGATCGGCCGACTGTCCATCCCGGTCTGGGGATGGGAGAAGCCGCCGTTTTCCCATATGGTTGTTGAAAGAGAAAAGCGGCCGTTTCGCTTTTGGAAATGGGACTTGCCTTTTTATTATGAACGTGTCATCATCCGCGAGGCGGAAGCGGTGAAGCGGAGCTACACGTGGGAAGAAGCGTTCGCGGAAGCAAGGCGCATCGCCCGCCGCGAACTGCGGGCCAAACTGCCGGAGGAGGCGGCCATCCGCGGCGAAAAAGTTTTGCATCAGGAGAAAGAGAATGGTAAAGTAAGGGTAGAATTGCATTATGAAGTCATTGAAAACATTGCTGTACCACAACCCATTGTTCAAGGAGATTGAGAATGTCAGAGCAGTTCGTTACGATCAGCCAACACGTGCGAAATCAACAGGAAGCGGCTGCGCTCTTTGGCGTCCATGATGCCCACTTGAAACGGATGGAAGAAGAGCTTGGCGTCTCCATTGTGACGCGCGGGGAAACGGTCAACGTTTCCGGCCCGCCCCAGCAAGTCCAGCTTGTCGATGAGCTTTTGCGCCATTTGCTCATCGTCATTCGCAAAGGGGTGGCGGTCGGGGAGCGCGATGTGATGTATGCGATCCAGCTGGCGAAAAAGGGGGCGCTTGACGGCCTCGTTCAGCTGTATGACCAAGAGATCGTGAAAAACGCCAAAGGAAAGCCGATCCGCGTCAAAACATTGGGGCAGCGCTATTATGTGGCTGCGATCGAACAGCACGATTTGACGTTCGGCATCGGCCCGGCTGGCACCGGGAAAACGTATTTGGCGGTCGTTATGGCCGTCAAGGCGCTGAAAGCCGGAAGCGTCAAGCGCATCATCCTCACCCGCCCGGCGGTCGAGGCGGGAGAAAGCCTTGGCTTTTTGCCCGGCGATTTGAAAGAGAAAGTCGATCCGTATTTGCGGCCGCTCTATGATGCGTTGCATGATGTGCTCGGCGTTGAGCAGACGCAGCGGCTCATTGAGCGAGGGACGATCGAAATCGCCCCGCTCGCCTACATGCGCGGGAGAACGTTGGACGATGCCTTCGTCATTCTAGATGAGGCGCAAAACACCACGCCGGCGCAAATGAAAATGTTTCTGACCCGGCTTGGCTTCGGATCGAAAATGGTGATTACAGGCGATATTTCCCAAGTCGACTTGCCGCGGGGAGTCGAATCAGGCCTCTCCGTCGCCAAGCGCCTTCTGGCTTCGATCAGCGGCATCGCCTTCGTATTTTTAGAACAGTCGGATGTCGTCCGCCATCCGCTCGTTGCCAAAATCATTGACGCTTATGGCGAGGCCGGCTTATAAAAAACTGCGCAACGGGCGGCCGCGCCTTTTTGAAAAGCGAGGGGAAAACCGGTGGGAAGGCTTCGTTTTTTTCTTGAGCGGACAAAAACGGTCCGTTTCGTCCGCTTCTGTCTGTTTTTGTTTTTGGCCGTTCTGTTGTTTGCTGTTTTGTACTGGCAAGTCAAGCCGCGCCAATATGAACTGCGCCTGTTTGACGTCGCCAAGGAAACGATTCGCTCCCCGGTGACGGTGGAAGATAAAGAGGCGACCGCCCAGCTGAAGGAAGAGGCGGCGGCGAAAGTAGCGGATGTTTACACGTTGAAAAAAGAATACGCTGAAAACCGGGTCGACCTTCTTTCCTCGCTGTTTGCGGCGATTGAGAGCGTGCAAAAGGAGGCCGAATCGGACCGCGCGGCGGGCGGGATGGCGGCCAAACTCGAGGAGCGGTTGCCGCCGGAATGGTTCGCCTATTTGTCGGCAGAGGAATGGCAGCGCCTGCTCAGCGCCGCGCCTTCAGAGCTGAAGACGGCGAAGGAGGCGGCGCTCACCGCCGTTCATGCGGCCATGAGCGAACGCATTTCACAAAACGATTTGGAGGCCGCCCGCGAACAGGCGGCCAACGAGATTGAATACGCCGCTCTGCCGCCGGCGCTTCGCGAACCGGTTGCCAAGCTTTGCCGGCGAGCGGTGATCCCGAACGTCGTCTACGATCGGACGGCGACCGAGGAGAAACGGCGTCAGGCGATGGATGAAGTGAAGCCGGTGAAAATTTTGCAAGGACAAGTGATCGTGGAAGAAGGGCAATTCATTACAAGCGATATTTATCGGCGGCTTGAGCTCGTCGGCTTGCTTGAAAGCGACCGTCCATCCTTTACGGCCGCCGGGTTGGGAATGTTTGTGCTCCTCTTGCTCGCCCCGCTCATGTACTATTTTCGCCACGAGCCGACGAATGAGAAGCTGTCGCTTTATACCGCCGTTTTGACGGGGATGATGGCGGCGATGGTTTTGATTCGCCTGTTGCCTTCCGGAAGCGCCGTCCCGGTCGGCTATTTGGTGCCGGCGGCGTTCGGCCCGATGTTGGTGCGCCTTTTGCTTGGCGAGCGGCTTTCGGTCATGACGGCCATCATCGGGGCGGTGTGCGGGAGCTTGCTGTTCAACGAAGAAATGGGAGCTGCCGGAACGATGTCCGTATCGTTGGCCGTGTATTTGCTCGCCGGCGGTTTGGCCGGAACGTTTGGCCTGCCGAAGGAGCTGGCGAAGGCGAACATTTGGCGGACCGGGGTGCTGGTCGCTTTCGTTCAAACGGTTTCGCTTTTATCGCTCCTGCTTTTGAAAAACGGCCGTTATTCGCTGACGGAAATCGGTTTGATGGCGCTGATGGCCGCGGCCTCAAGCGTGTTTTCCGTCATTTTGACGATCGGCCTTCTGCCGGTGCTGGAGGCGGCGTTCGGCATTTTGTCGCCGCTGCGGCTCATCGAGCTGTCGAACCCGAACCATCCGCTTTTGCGCAAATTGCTTACCGAAGCGCCGGGGACGTATCACCATAGCATCATGGTCGCCAATCTGGCCGAAGCGGCGTGCGAGGCGATCGGCGCCAACGGCCTGCTGGCGCGCGTCGCCTGCTACTACCATGACATCGGCAAGACGAAGCGGCCTCGGTATTTCATCGAAAATCAAATGGGCGGCAATCCACATGATCATTTGTCGCCGCAGCTGAGCAAAAATATTATTATCGCCCACGTCGCCGACGGCGTCGCCTTGCTCCGCAGGCACCGACTGCCAAAGGAAATCATCGACATCGCCGAACAGCATCACGGCACAACGCTGCTGAAATACTTTTACCATAAGGCGTGCGAGCAGAGCGAATGGGTTTCGGAAGCAGAGTTTCGTTATCCCGGACCGAAGCCGCAGACGAAAGAGGCGGCGGTCATCAACATCGCCGACAGCGTCGAAGCCGCGGTCCGTTCGCTCGCCAACCCATCGCCGGAAAAAATCGAGAAGGTGGTGCGCTCGATCATTGCTGACCGTCTGCAAGACAATCAGTTGAACGAATGCGACATCACCCTCAAAGAGTTGGAGCTTGTCGCCCGTTCGCTTTGCGAGACGCTAAACGGTGTGTTCCACTCGCGCATTGAATATCCGGAAGTACAGAAAGAAAAGGTGAAACATGCATGACGATTCACATTGATTTTATTGACGAAACGAATGAAATGACCCGCGAGCAGCTTGAGACGATCGAGCGGCTGCTCGCGGAGGCCGCCGCCGTGGAAAACGTGCCGGACGGGGCCGAAGTGTGCGTTTCATTCGTCGACAACGAGCGCATTCGCGTCATGAACCGCGATTACCGGGGAAAAGATGCGCCAACCGACGTGCTCTCGTTCGCCTTGGAAGAGGAAGGGGAAGGGGAGATTGGCATCACCGGCGCCGATTTGCCGCTGGCGCTTGGCGACATCGTCATTTCAGTGCCGAGGGCAAAGGAGCAGGCGGCCGAATACGGCCATTCGCTCATGCGTGAGCTCGGATTTTTGGCTGTCCACGGCTTTTTGCATCTGCTTGGCTATGATCATGAAACAGAAGAAGAGGAGCGCGTCATGTTTGCCAAGCAAGAAGAGATATTGACGCGGCTTGGATTGACGAGATAGCCATGCGCTTGCGGCGGGAGCGGGATCGTTTCGCGTGGGCGTGGGCGGGAATGAAGGTGGCGGTCAAAGAGGAGGCCCATCTGCGCTTCCACTTAGCGGCCGCCGTTGCCGCCTGTATTGCCGGTTGGGCCGTCGGATTGTCGCGCTGGGAATGGGTCGTGCTCGTGTTGGCGGCGGGCGCGGTCATCACGTTGGAGCTGGTCAATACGGCCATTGAACGCGTTGTTGATTTGGCGACGGACAAGTTCCATCCGCTCGCCAAAGCAGCGAAAGACATCGCCGCGGCCGCGGTGCTAGTCGCGTCCGGGTTCGCTGTCGTCATCGCGGTGCTCTTGTTTTGGCCGCATCTTCGTTGAGCGAAGGAAAGAGAAAATTCTAATTTTTCTGTTACATTTTGATTTCAAATGATGAAATTCAAACGTGTTTTTTGTAAAATAAAAGAAAGCAGCGTGGATTGCCCGCAGGAAAGGAAGAGTCACCCGTGAACATCGAATCGCTTATTGCTGAAGCGAAACAAGCGCGCGAACTCGCTTATGTCCCTTACTCCAAATTCAAAGTCGGCGCCGCGCTCTTGACCGAAAGCGGCGCCGTCTACCGCGGCTGCAATATTGAAAATGCCGCTTACAGCTTGTGCAACTGCGCCGAGCGAACGGCGCTGTTCAAAGCGTATTCGGAAGGGGAACGGGAATTTGTGGCGTTGGCGGTCATTGCCGACGCGCCCCGCCCAGTGCCGCCGTGCGGCGCCTGCCGCCAAGTGATCGCCGAACTTTGCCCGAGTGGGATGAACGTCATTTTAGCGAACTTAAAAGGCGATGTAAAAATTGTAACGGTCAGCGAATTGCTGCCGGAAGCTTTTGCAGCGGAGGATATGCATGAATAAAGAAGGATACAAATCAGGATTCGTCGCGATCATCGGAAGACCAAACGTAGGCAAATCGACGTTTTTAAACCGCGTCATCGGGCAAAAAATCGCCATTATGAGCGATAAGCCGCAGACGACGCGCAACAAAATCCAAGGCATTTACACGGATGATGACGCGCAAATCATCTTTATCGACACTCCTGGGGTGCACAAGCCGAAGCATAAACTCGGCGATTTTATGATGAAAGTGGCGCTCAACGCGCTGCGCGAGGTCGATGTCATCCTGTTCATGGTCAACGCCGAGGAAGGGTTTGGCCGCGGGGAGGCGTTCATTATCGAGCGCCTAAAGGAAGTCGACACCCCGGTGTTTTTAGTCATCAACAAAATCGACCGCGTCCATCCGGATGAATTGCTGCCGCTCATTGAGCAGTACCGCGGGTTGTACCCGTTTGCAGAAATTGTGCCGATTTCCGCGCTCGAAGGAAACAATGTCGAACGCTTGATTGAACAGATTAAACAGCGGCTGCCGGAAGGTCCGCAATATTATCCGCCCGATCAAATTACCGACCACCCCGAACAGTTTATCATCGCTGAGCTCATTCGCGAGAAAGCGCTTCATTTGACGCGCGAGGAGGTTCCGCATTCGATCGCCGTCGTCATCGAACGGATCGAGCGGCGCGAGGAGACGGGCGTGGTCTACATTGGCGCCGTCATCATTGTGGAGCGCGATTCGCAAAAGGGCATTATCATCGGCAAACAAGGCCGCATGCTGAAAGAAATCGGGCAGCGGGCGCGCGCCGACATTGAAGCGCTGCTTGGGTCGAGAGTGTTTTTGGAGCTGTGGGTGAAAGTGCAGAAAGACTGGCGCAACCGGCTGGCGCAGCTGCGTGACTTTGGATTTCGCGAAGAGGAGTATTGACGCTAGAAAAATTTACGCGACATAAACCGTTTTGGCCCGAGCCACCCTATAAACACAAGGCCAATACGCCATGCCTGCAGGCGGAAAGAGGTGTCATTCCATGCTTGAGTTTACGTGGAAGCTGTTTAGCCAAACAGGCAATATCGATACGTACCTTTTGTTTAAAGAACTAGAGCGGGAGCAAAAGCTGTACGGCGAAGAACAACATGCCGAACAGGAAGAAATCGATCAGCCGATCTCATAGCATCGTCATGGATGGAAGCGGTGGTGATGAGATGTACGAAACGTGCGAAGCGATCGTCATGCGGACGGTCGACTACGGGGAAACGAACAAAATTGTGACCTTGTTTACGCGAGAATGGGGAAAGGTGGCTGCCATGGCAAGGGGCGCAAAAAAGCCAAGCAGCCGCCTTTCTGCTGTAACGCAGCCGCTCTGTTACGGGCGCTACGTCGTGCGCCGCAGCCGCGGGGTCGGCGTTCTCCAGCAAGGGGAGCTGATCGATTCGATGCGGATGTTGCGCGAGGATTTGTTTGCCGCGGCATATGCCGCCTACCTTGTCGAGCTCACCGATAAAGGGACGGAAGAGCAAAAGAGCAACCCGCACTTGTTTGCCTTGCTGCTGCAGACGTTGCGCTATATGAGCGAAGGGCGCGATGCCGAGATTTTAACCTTCATTTATGAGATGAAGATGCTCTCCGTGCTTGGCGTGCCGCCGCTGCTCGACCGCTGCGCCCGCTGCGGGGCGACCGTCGGGCGCTTTTCCTTCTCGATCAAGGAGGCGGGCTTTCTTTGCCATCGCTGTGAAGCGGCGGATCCGCACCGGTTGCCGCTGTCTCCCGCTTCAGTCCGGCTGCTGCGCCTCTTTTCCCGCTTTGACCTCAGCCGACTGGGTGTCGTTTCCGTTAAAGCAAGCACAAGAGCGGAGCTGAAAGCGGTCTTGTCTGCCTATTACGAGGAGTATACGGGCCTCACGCTCAAAACGAAGCGTTTTTTGGCGCAGATCGACGAGCTGCGGGACAAGCTTGGCCCGAGCGGCGGGCAGGGGGAGCCATTTTCCTTGTAAACGGTTCGTGTAGTATAATATAAATGAGAATGATAGCGTGTGGGACCTTTGGGCAAGGTGGTGAGCGACGATCGAACTGAATAAACGCCAAGAGCAAATTTTGCAAATTGTCAAAGATTACGGGCCGATCACCGGCGAGAGCATTGCCGAAAAGCTGAATTTAACCCGGGCGACGCTGCGGCCGGATTTGGCCATTTTAACGATGGCCGGCTACTTGGAAGCCCGTCCGCGCGTCGGCTATTTTTACACAGGAAAAACAGGCACACAGCTGTTTGCCGATAAAATCAAAAAGATGAAGGTCGAAGACTATCAGTCGATTCCGGTCGTCGTCAATGAAAACGTCAGCGTCTACGACGCGATCGTCACAATGTTTCTCGAAGATGTCGGCACCTTGTTCGTCGTCGATGACGAGTCGCTTCTTGCCGGGGTGTTGTCGCGAAAAGATTTGTTGCGGGCAAGCCTCGGCAAGCAAGAACTGACGGCCATCCCTGTCAATATTATTATGACGCGGATGCCGAATATCGCCGTCTGTTACAAAGATGACTCGCTCATCGATGTAGCCGAACAGCTGATTGAAAAGCAAATCGATGCCATGCCGGTCGTGCGCAAGACGGAAAAGGGATATGAAGTGATCGGCCGCATTACAAAAACGAACATGACGAAAGCATTTGTCTCATTAGCCAAAGATGATGTGTGACGGAAAAAAGGAGGAGAACCATGAACCAGCGCCTCGTTTACGTCGTATCCGACTCCGGCGGGGAAACGGCCGAGCTTGTCGTCAAAGCGGCGGCGAGCCAGTTTTACGCCTCTTCCATCCAAGTGAAGCGCGTGCCGTATGTCGAGGATAAAACGACGCTCGCGGAAGTTGTCGCCTTGGCGAAAATGAACCGCGCCATTATCGCGTTTACGCTCGTCGTTCCGGAGATGCGCGAATTTTTGCTCGCCGAAGCGGCGCGCGAAGGGGTCGTCGCCTACGATATCATCGGTCCGCTCATTGAAAAGATGAGCGGTTTGTTCGGGTTGACGCCTAGGTACGAGCCGGGCCAGGTGCGCGTGCTTGATGAAGATTACTTCAAAAAAATCGAGGCGATCGAATTTGCGGTCAAATACGATGACGGCCGCGATCCGCGCGGCATTTTGCGCGCCGACATTGTGCTCATCGGCGTGTCGCGCACATCGAAAACGCCGCTGTCGCAATATTTGGCCCACAAGCGGCTGAAAGTGGCGAACGTGCCGATCGTTCCAGAGGTCGAGCCGCCGGAGCAGCTGTTTCAAGTCGGGGCGGACAAATGTTTCGGCTTGAAAATCAGCCCGGACAAACTGCTGTCCATCCGCCGCGAGCGGCTGAAATCGCTCGGTTTGAACGACCAAGCCATTTATGCGAACATGGACCGGATTAAAGAAGAGCTCGCCTATTTTGATGAGGTCGTGAAAAAAATCGGTTGCGATGTCATTGATGTGACGAACAAAGCAGTAGAGGAAACGGCAAGCATCATTCTAAAAACGTTCAAGCGTTAACAGCTCGCCATCCGCACGATTTCCTGTCGGTGATCGTGCGTTTTTTTATGGCATCTTTTCAACGCTTGTATTATAATAAAAAATTGCGAGAAAAAATGGCTCGTCGAGGTTTAGAGCGAGGATGAGACGAGTAAACTATTGATAGCTGTTTGTCAAGGGAAACCGACAAAAGATTTTCGACAAAGTTGTCGATGGTTCGCCAAAAAAAGCAGGATTTTTTGACGGGGGTGTAGAATAGTAGGGGGGAAGCCGACCCTTGTTCGCCTCCGGCTGTCCGGTGTCCCAAAAACGAAAAGAAAAAAGGGCTCTTCACCAAAAGTTGCACTTGGTTTTTCCATTACACATCTTGCTTATGCATCCACGAAAGAACAGGAAACCAATCATGTTTTGCTTACACCTGTTCGAAAAGTGCACCATCTGTCAAGTACACGTTGTGGTGATGAACCGAAAAAAGTGAAATTTTCTTTTTCTTGCTGAAATATAATATATCGAGTACATCGTTGGGCTGCGCCGCTGCCGTCGGCGCGCCCTTGGCAGTCTAGGGCGGTCGGCCGGGCTCATTCACTTGGCGGGCAAGGGGCGAACCTAGGGGGCTGGTGATTTGGTGCAAAATACTACTGATTCCATACATTTCTCAGTTAGAGAAACCTTGCAGAATCAGTTTTCTTTTCTGTGAAAATGCCGAACTGACGCAGGATTTTCATCCCCGGGTGGAGGGCAGATCACGCTATCCATGGACTTTTTCTGAATGAAAATGCTGCTGATCGGTGTGTGACATCGGTTTTTCACCGGCCTTCCAGAGATGTTGAAAAAATTTGTCGAAACAAAAAGGGAAATCGGCTTGCCGCCGAGAATAAATACGATGCGAGGTTGTTCGTATGGGACATCGCATTCCCGAAGAGACGATTGAGGCCATTCGCCGAGGTGTTGATATCGTGGATGTCATCGGCGAGTACGTGCAGTTAAAAAAGCAAGGTCGCAACTATTTTGGCTTATGCCCGTTTCACGGGGAGAAGACGCCGTCGTTTTCCGTTTCCCCGGAAAAACAAATTTTCCACTGCTTCGGTTGCGGGGCAGGCGGAAACGTCTTTACGTTTTTAATGGACATCGAGGGCCTTTCGTTTGTGGAAGCGGCGAAACGGCTTGCCGTCAAGGCTGGTGTTGATTTGTCCTCCTATGATGAGAACGTTGGCGAAGGGGCGGACGGCCCGGCTAGCGAAGCGAAGGCGATGATGGAAGCACACGCGCTGTTGAAGCGCTTTTACCATCATTTGCTTGTCCATACAAAAGAAGGACAAGCCGCGCTCGACGCTTTACAAGCGCGCGGATGGACGATGGACACGATCGAGCGGTTTGAGATCGGCTATGCGCCCGATGTGCCTGACGCAGCCGCCAAGCTGCTCGAAAGCCGCGCTTTTTCGCTCGTATTGATGGAAAAGGCGGGCCTGTTGCTGAAACGAGAAGACGGGCGGTATGTCGACCGTTTCCGGAATCGGGTGATGTTTCCGATTCATGACCATCGGGGCGCAACGGTCGGGTTTTCCGGCCGCTCGCTTGGAGAAGGGCAGCCAAAGTACATCAATAGCCCGGAAACGCCGATTTTCCGCAAAGGGACGCTTTTCTATTTCTTTCACGAGGCGCGTGTGCCGATTCGAAAGCGCCAAGAAGCGCTGCTTGTGGAAGGGTTTGCCGATGTCATTTCCGCCGTGCAGGCGGGCGTTGATTACGTGGTGGCGGCGATGGGAACGTCGCTCACCGAGGAGCAGGCTCGCCTGTTGCGCCGCCATGCGGAGACGGTCACGATTTGCTATGACGGCGACCGCGCTGGAATGGACGCGGCTTGGCGGGCCGCCGAACAGCTGAGCGCGCTCGGCTGCCAAATCAAGGTGGCCTCGCTTCCGGATGGGCTTGATCCGGATGAATATATACGCGTTTACGGCGCGGACCGCTTCGTTGGCGAAATCGCCGCCGCAAGGCCGCTGATGGCGTTTAAACTGGAGCGGCTGCGGCACGGCAAAAACTTGCAGGAAGAAGGCGATCGGCTCCGTTATATCGAGGAGGCGCTCCGGGAAATCAGCAAGCTGTCAAGCCCGGTCGAAAAAGATTATTACGTGCGCCAGCTCGCGGAGGAGTTTTCGTTGTCGCTGTCTGCGCTTTACGAGCAGCTCTCCCACCATAAGCGCGAGCAGCCTAAGCCGCCGGAAGCCGACGCTGGCCGGACGGAGGCGCGGCCGGCGCTGGCGAAAAAACTGCTGCCCGCCTTTCAAAACGCCGAGCGTCTGCTGCTTGCCCATATGATGCGGAGCCGCGACGTGGCGCTCATCGTGCAAGAGCAGGTCGGCGGACGGTTTAATCTCGAGGAGCATCAAGCGCTGGCCGCTTACATTTACGCCTTTTACGAGGAAGGGCACGAGGCCGACCCAAGCGCCATTTTGTCCCGGCTGCCGGGCGAATTGCGGCCGCTCGCAAGCGAACTGTCGCTTTTGCCGGTGGCCGATGAGGTTTCGGAGCGCGAGCTTGCCGATTGCATTCGGCATGTGTTGAATCGCCCGAAATGGTTAATGCTAAAGGAAAAAGAGCAAGAACAAACGGAAGCGGAGCGAAGAAAAGATTTTTTGACAGCCGCCCGCATCGCCAAAGAAATGATTGAAATGAAAAAAATGTTATCTTCTTCATAACATGTGGTATGAGTTTTTAAAGGAGGTAATGAAATGGCTGAAAAACCAGCCCAATCCAAACAGGCTGAAGCTGCCGGCGAATCGCTCGAGCAAGTCAAAGAGCAGCTCGCTGAGCTGGGGAAAAAGCGGGGCATTCTCACCTACGAGGAGATTGCTGAGCGGCTGTCCGGATTCGATTTGGACTCCGACCAGATGGACGAATATTATGAATACCTTGCTGACCAAGGCATTGAAGTCATCAGCGAATCTGGGTTGGAGGCGGACCCGGATCTTGACGAGCTGGAGAAAGAGGAGGAGTTTGATTTAAACGATTTGTCCGTTCCCCCTGGCGTCAAAATCAACGACCCGGTGCGCATGTATTTAAAAGAAATCGGCCGCGTTCCCCTTTTGTCAGCCGAAGAGGAAATCGAGCTGGCCAAGCGGATCGAGCAAGGCGATGAGGAAGCGAAGCGCCGGTTGACAGAAGCCAACCTCCGCCTTGTCGTCAGCATCGCCAAACGGTATGTCGGCCGCGGTATGCTCTTTCTCGATCTGATCCAAGAAGGGAACATGGGCTTAATCAAGGCGGTCGAAAAGTTTGACTACCGAAAAGGCTATAAATTCAGCACGTACGCGACTTGGTGGATCCGGCAAGCCATCACGAGGGCGATCGCCGATCAGGCGCGAACGATCCGCATCCCCGTTCATATGGTGGAAACGATCAATAAATTGATTCGCGTCCAACGGCAGCTGCTGCAAGATCTCGGCCGCGAACCAACGCCGGAAGAAATCGCCGAAGAAATGGATTTGACGCCGGAGAAAGTGCGGGAAATTTTAAAAATCGCCCAAGAGCCCGTGTCGCTGGAAACGCCGATCGGTGAAGAGGACGACTCGCATCTTGGCGACTTCATCGAAGACCAAGACGCCACCTCGCCCTCGGAACACGCCGCTTACGAGCTGTTAAAAGAGCAGCTGGAAGATGTGCTCGACACGTTGACCGACCGCGAGGAAAACGTGCTCCGTCTCCGCTTTGGTCTTGACGACGGAAGGACGCGAACGCTCGAAGAAGTCGGCAAAGTGTTCGGTGTGACGCGCGAGCGTATCCGGCAAATCGAAGCGAAAGCGTTGCGCAAGCTGCGTCATCCAAGCCGCAGCAAACGGTTGAAAGACTTTTTGGAATGACCGGTTTTTTCGATAGTTTACTTCTTCATGAAGTAAACTATTTTTTTCTCTCATGTTTAAGAAAGGTGAGCGACCGATGAATCGGCAACGACGGGAAATCATTATCCGAGAAATTGAATATTGGAAACGCTCGCGGCTTTTGCCGGAACAGTATTGCGATTACTTGCTGGCGCTCTACACCGAAGGCGGCGTTCGCCCGCGCGGTCGCCAATGGCGCAGCTCGCTCGCCGTCGCTCTTTGTCTTCTCCTTCCAGCTGCTGCTCTTGTCATTTATTTTACTGAATTGTCATTCGTTTTGCAAACGCTCCTTTTTGCCCTTTTTTTGGCGATCTGTCTTTTTCTCGGTTGGCGATGGCGGCGCGAGCGTCTGCTGTTCCATGTTCCGCTCATCGCCGGCGCTTGGCTGCTGCTCGTTGCGTCCGTTGCCGGGAGCGAACGGTATTTTCCCGGGCAAGGGGGAATGCTGGCGGCTGTTGTGCTTGGAAACTGCGCGCTCTGGCTGGGGGTCGGGCGGTTGTTTCGCATCCCTTATCTGTCGGTTGCCGCCGCGCTTGGCGCGCTGCTTGTCGTCGTGATCGCTTGGTGGCGCTGAATGTGGGCCGTTTTCCTTTTCAAAACTTAGGGCTTTTCCTTGTCCCGCATTTACAGTAAAATAAAATTGTTTGCAGCGCTTTTCATCATACATATAGGGAGGGAAAAAGATGAACCGCAATCCGCTCATCCCGTTTTTCATCATCATGGCGTTCGGGATTGTGCTGACGTTCGTCTTGTCGTTTAAAGGGCTAGGCGATGCAAAGGAGATGGCGAAAGAGAAAAAAGGCGGCGAAAAAACAGAGCAAACGGCTGAATTCAATCCGGAGCAGTTTTTCAAACAAACGTGCGCCGGCTGTCACGGGCAAAACTATGAAGGTGGTGTAGGGCCGTCCTTAAAAGGAGTCGGCGGCCGGTTGTCGACCGATCAGATTAAAGCGGTTTTGCAAAATGGACGCGGCCAGATGCCGCCAGGACTTGTGCCACCTGAACATATCGATGCCATGGCCAAATGGCTGTCCGGCCTGAAATAATGGCGATTGCATCCCTTTGCTTTTGGCAAAGGGATCTTTGCTTTGTACAATAAAAGCACAAGGAATGGAAGGGAGGGAAACGCAGCCCGCCATCGCGGAAAGATGGTGGAGAGCCGGTTGCATCGAAAGCCATGAATGAATATCGTCTATCCAAACGGCTGGAAACGGTCGCTTCCTTCATTCCAAGGGGGGCGGTGCTTGCCGATATTGGTTCGGATCATGCCTATTTGCCTTGCTACGCTTGTTTGCACGGCTATGCGACCAAGGCCGTTGCCGGCGAGGTGGCGGATGGGCCGCTGCGCTCAGCCCGGCAGCAGGTGGAAACGTGCGGCCTTTCTGACCGGATTTCGGTGCGCAAGGGCGACGGTCTTTCGGTCATTGCTCCCCGCGAAGTCGATTGCATTACGATCGCCGGCATGGGCGGAGCGTTGATCGCTCGCATTTTGTCCGACGGAAAAGAAAAGCTTTCCGGCGTGAAGCGGCTTATTTTGCAGCCGAACGTCGGCGCTGAACGAGTTCGCCGCTGGCTGCTCGAACATGATTGGGAGTTGATCGCCGAGCGCATTTTGGAAGAGGACGGGCACATTTATGAAGTGTTGGTCGCTGAACGCGGCGAGGCCGAGCGGCCATACCGCCATTTGGAAGCCGAACTGCTGCTCGGGCCATTTTTGCTTCGGGAAAACAATGACGTGTTTCGGGAAAAATGGCAACAGGAGCTTCGCCATTGGAAGCAAATCGCCGCTGATTTGGCGGCCAACGGGCAAAGCGAAGCAGCGGCAAGGAAACGGCGCGAACTGGAGCGAAAAATTCGTTTGGTCGAGGAGGTGCTGCCATGAGTCGTGTTCCGTACGGCTACGAAATCGTTCAGCTCATCGAGCAGCTGGCCCCGAAACAGCTGGCGATGAAGGACGATCCGATCGGCTTGCAAATCGGCACGCTCAACAAGCCGGTCAAAAAAGTGATGGTTGCCTTGGATGTGCTCGAAGAAGTCGTGGCTGAAGCCGCGAACGAGCAGGTCGATTTAATCATTGCCCATCATCCGCCGCTTTATCGCCCGCTCAAGCGGCTGCTGACCGATGACGGGCATGGGCGGATGATCGCCGCCTGTCTCAACCATGATATTGCCGTGTACGCTGCCCATACGAATTTGGACGTGGCCGCTGGCGGCGTGAACGATTGGCTCGCCGAGGCGCTCGGTCTCCACCATCCGACCGTGTTGGTGCCGACCTATATCGAGCCGCTCAAAAAACTCGTCGTGTACGTGCCGGTGACGCACGCTGAAGCGGTGCGCAAGGCGATAGGCGATGCCGGCGCCGGCCATATCGGCCGTTACAGCCATTGCACATTCAACAGCCGCGGCATCGGGACGTTTTTGCCGGAGGAAGGGGCTCAGCCGTTTATTGGGGCGCAAGGGCGGCTTGAGGAAGTCGAAGAAGTGCGCATCGAAACGATTGTGCCGGCTGCGTTGGAACGGGAAGTGGTACAGGCGATGCTGGCCGTTCACCCGTACGAGGAAGTCGCGTACGATCTTTACCCGCTTGACAATGAAGGCCGTCGCTTTGGGCTTGGCCGCATCGGCCGCCTGCCGCAGCCGATGACGCTGCGCGCATTGGCTGAGCGGGTAAAGACGGTGTTTTCGGTTCCGGCGGTGCGCGTTGTCGGCCGGCTTGACGATGTCGTGCAAACGGTCGCAGTGCTCGGCGGGGATGGGAATAAGTTTGTTGCCGCCGCCGCATCGGCCGGGGCGGACGTATACGTGACAGGGGACGTATATTACCACACCGCCCATGACGCCCAAGCGCTCGGCCTTCGCCTCATTGATCCCGGACATCATATCGAAAACATCATGAAAGAAGGTGTAGCTCGATACTTGACCGCCGAGCTCGCCAAACGTCAATGGGACGTGGAAGTGTTCGCTTCTCGCGTTCACACCGATCCGTTTCAGTTCGTATGAACGGCCGATAAAAAGGCTGTCTTGGACGCGCGGTTTTCTCGCTTGTCCAAGGCAGCCTTTTCAAACAGCGGTTACTGTTCTTTTTTTGTTTTCACTTTCGGCAAGATTTTTTGCAGCGGCACTTTCCGTTCCCGTTTCCATGTCGATGGGTCGTTCGGGTCAAACTGCTCCAAAAAGTCGATCACTTCTTTCGTAATCGGCGTCGGAGTGGAAGCGCCGGCGGTGACGGCGACTTTTTTCGCCGTTTTAATCCAGTCGATGTCGATCTCGGTCACATCGGCGACGCGATACGCTTTCGTGCCGGCGATTTCTTCCGACACTTGGGCAAGGCGGTTCGAGTTGTTGCTGCGCGGATCGCCGACAACGATCGTCACATCGGCTTCTTTGGCCTGTTCGGCGACCGCTTCTTGCCGGAGTTGGGTCGCGAGACAAATTTCTTTATGCATTTCCACATGAGGATATTTCTCTTTCACTTTCGCCATGATGTCGGCGACGTCCCATTGGCTCATCGTCGTTTGGTTCGTCACCATCAGGCGTTCGTTGGCAAGCGACAGCCGTTCGACATCTTCGACCGTTTCAACGAGATGGATGCGTTTCGGGTTGATGCCGACCGCCCCCTCCGGCTCCGGATGCCCTTTTTTGCCGATATAGATGATATCGTAGCCGTCGGCGAGCTTTTGTTCGATAAGCTGATGGGTTTTCGTCACATCCGGGCAGGTGGCGTCAATCGTGACGAGCCCTTTTTCCAGCGCTCGTTTTTTTACTTCCGGCGACACGCCATGGGCTGTGAAAATGACCGTGCCGTGGTCGATTTTTTCTAAAATTTCCAATCGATTTTCCCCATCTAGCGTGATGATCCCTTCTTCGGCAAACGCGTCTGTGACGTGTTTATTGTGAACGATCATGCCAAGAATATAAATCGGACGCGGCAATGACGCATCCAGCGCCGCGTTGCGGGCGATGACCATGGCGTCGACGACTCCGTAACAATACCCGCGCGGGGTAATTTTAATCACTTCCATTGCATTCCCTCCCTGCCGCCGGTCATGCGGCGGTTGTTCATCTTCATTATATCGGAGGGCGGGAAGGAAGACAAAGAATAACCGCCCCATGGTGCCGACCTTGGGGCGGATCGAGGTTAGATATTCGATTTTGGCATCAAGGTCGGAAGCGGCCTGCTTCTTTGATTTGCCACTTTTCTAGGAGGGCGGTGATTTAGTACAAAATACTGCAATTCCATCTATTTATCAGTTAGAAAAGCCTAGCGAAATCAGCCTTCTTTTTTGGCGATATGTCGCTGATTTGCTCGTGGCAGCCGTTTTTCATCGGCCCTCTAGGAGGACGGCGATTTCGTGTCAACTTCTGCTGATTCCATTCGTTTCTCAATTAGAGAAGCCTAGCGGAATCAACTTTCTTTTCTGAATGAACATGCCGTCGATCGGGGTGTGGCAGCGGTTTTTCACCCCCCTTCTAGGTTCGCTATCCAATGTTGGCGCCGAGGGGGTTCCCCGTTTGCGATGGTTCAGCTGAAAATGGATCAGTTTAGATATACAATTTTGGTGTCGAGGGCCGCGGCGCGGTTGATGGCGGCCGTTTTTGCGGCTCATCGTCCGCCGCCTTGGGGACGGGGCGCTTTTTTTGTTTCGCTGCCGCCGGTTTTGGCGCGCTGTCTTTTGTCGCGCTCTCCGTCTTGGCCTCGCTTTCGTCTTCAGCGGCCGGCTTCAGCTCCCGAAAAATGCGGATCATGGCCGGAAGATTGCGGATGAGCGGACCGTATTGCTGGACCATCGGCATCACGTTTTGGGCGATGCCGAGCATTTTTTGCACGTTGTTCAACATGCCGATCAATCCGCCGCCCGTGTTGGTCGCTGCCGCTGTAGGGGCGGTGCCTGGCAGCGTTGGCAGCCCCCACAAAGACGAAGAAACAGTCGGCGTCTGTGCGCGCGAAAAGAGGCGGGTCAATAGGTTGCCGGGGCCGTTCGGGCGAAGCGGCGCCGCTGGCATCCGGGTGAAAGGGAACGGCGGCCCGCCGGCAAACGGGGACGGCATTACCGGGGGGCGTCCGTATCTCATGGCTGTCATGTCGGTCTCCTCCTTTCAATCTCAATCGTGCGGATGAACAAATGTCCTCGTTCTAACCTATGCGCGCGGGAAAGGAAAGGTTTTTCGTTGACTACCCCTTGAGTTGCGGCCGGCGGCAGACATTCGCTATAATGGTGAAGCGAACAAAGGGCGTACGCAAAGAAGGGAGTGATGTGAAATGGCCGAGACACTATTTTCCCGTTTCCCGTTTCAGCCGTTTCTGATCGAAGCGATCAACGCGCTTCGCTTTTATCAGCCGACGGAAATTCAAGAGCGCGTGATTCCCAAGGTATTGCGCGGCGAAAGCATGGTCGGACAGTCGCAAACCGGAACGGGGAAAACGCACGCCTATTTATTGCCGATCATAGAGAAGATCGACCCGAAGCGCGCCGAGGTGCAAGCGGTGATCACCGCACCGACCCGCGAGCTGGCGACGCAAATTTACCACGAAACGCTGAAAATAACAAAGTTTTGTCCAAAAGATCGCATGATTGTCGCCCGCTGTCTCATCGGGGGGACGGATAAACAAAAAGCGCTCGAAAAGCTTCATGTGCCTCCGCATATCGTCATCGGTACGCCGGGCCGCATCAACGATTTTATTCGCGAACAGGCGCTTGATGTGCACACCGCTCGCATCCTTGTGGTCGACGAGGCGGATTTGATGCTCGATCTCGGGTTTCTCGTCGACGTCGATCAAATTGCCGCGCGGATGCCGAAAGAGCTGCAAATGCTCGTCTTTTCGGCGACGATCCCGGAAAAGCTGCGACCGTTTTTGAAAAAATATATGGAAAATCCAACCTTTGTCCATGTCGCTCCGAAGCAGGTTGCCAACGAGCAGATCGAACACGTGCTCATTCCGCTGCGCGGACGGGACAAGGTAACGCTTCTTTATGACGTATTGGTCAGCTCCAATCCGTATTTGGCCATCGTGTTTGCCAATACGCGAAAGATGGCGGATGACATCGCCGACCGTCTCGCGGAACAAGGGCTGAAAGTAGGCGTCCTCCATGGGGATTTGACGCCGCGCGAACGGAAAAAGATGATGAGCCAAATCCGTGACTTAGCGTTTCAGTACGTCGTCGCCACCGACCTAGCAGCGCGCGGCATTGATATCGAAGGCGTCAGCCACGTCATCAATTATGAGCTGCCGGAGGACTTGTCGTTTTATATCCATCGAGCTGGGCGGACGGCGCGCGCCGGTTATAGCGGGGTGGCGATGACGATTTATGAGCCGTCCGATCAAGACGCCATCGCCCGGTTGGAAAAAATGGGTATCGCCTTTGTCCATCGCGATCTCGTGCGCGGGGAGTGGAAGGAGCTGCCCCCATGGAATCGGCGGAGCAAGCGGGCGGACGAAAAGCGCGATGAGCTGGCGCTGCTTGTTGACAAGATGAAAAAAGCGAAGCGAGTCAAGCCCGGCTATAAGAAAAAGCTGCGCGCCGAGCTAGAGAAGAAAAGGAAGCGGTTGGGGCGCTTCAAACAGTCATAGCCGGCGCGGACAGAAAAGGGAGAGAATGACAAATGGTAAAAATCGGATCACACGTGTCCATGAGCGGAAAAAAAATGTTGCTTGCCGCCAGTGAGGAGGCGGCATCGTATGGCGCGAACACGTTTATGATTTACACCGGAGCGCCGCAAAACACAAGGCGCAAAGCGATTGAAGAGCTCAATATCGAAGCCGGGCGCGCGCACATGAAAGCGCACGGCATTGAGGACATTGTCGTCCATGCTCCGTATATTATCAACATTGGCAATACGGTCAATGCCGATACGTTTGCGCTCGGTGTTGAGTTTTTGCGCGCCGAGATCGAGCGGACGGAAGCCATCGGCGCAAAACAGCTCGTCCTCCATCCGGGCGCCCACGTCGGCGCTGGCGTGGAAGCCGGGCTTCGGCAAATCATCCGCGGGCTGAACGAAGTGTTGACGCGCGAGCAGACGGTGGAGATCGCCCTTGAAACGATGGCCGGCAAAGGGTCGGAATGCGGGCGCACGTTTGAGGAGCTCGCTTATATTATTGACGGCGTCACGCACAATGACAAACTGTCTGTCTGCTTTGACACGTGCCATACGCATGACGCCGGCTACGACATCGTCAACGATTTCGACGGCGTTCTGGCTGAGTTTGATCGGATCATCGGACTGGAGCGGCTCAAAGTGCTGCACATCAATGACAGCAAAAACCCGCGCGGAAGCCAAAAAGACCGCCACGAAAACATCGGTTTTGGCTACATCGGGTTTGCCGCGCTCAACTACATCGTCCATCATCCGCAGCTTTCCTCGATTCCGAAAATTTTAGAGACGCCTTACGTCGGCGAAGATAAAACCAACAAAAAGCCACCGTACAAGCATGAAATCGCCATGCTGCGCACACAGGCATTCGATGCCCAGCTTCTTGAAAAAATCATGGCTGAAGGGCAATAAAAAAGGGCGTTTCGCCCTTTTTTACTTTTTTTTCATAAATTGCAAAAATAGTTCGTTCGCTTTCCTAGCGATCTCGGGTGACGTAATTTTGGCCAACTCGCGCACCCACTTTTTCCGTTCTTGCGGGTCAAAGACGTTAATGTCATTCGTGCGGGCGAGATCGAGAATGGTTTGCGCTTGTTTGATCGTAATCGCCAAACCGTAACGATGGCTGTAGGCAACGAGCTCCTCAGGAGTGATCGTTTTCAGCTTTTGCCTGACAAGTTGGTGATACACATTCATCGCAGCCGCCTCCTTGCTTCTGCTCCCATCATATGACGTGAATGGAAAAGACGTGTATGGTATAATAAAAAAGGTTCTTCTTCAGCGCCGGTGCCTTGAAGGCTGGTGAAAAACCGCTGCTTCGCTTCATCAATGGGAGAGCGAGTGAAAAACAGGACCGATGCAGCAAGATGTTTCGAATTGAGAAATGACATGGTAAAGCCGCATCGACGAGTCCATCACCAGCCTCCTAGCAAACGGGAAGGGAAGCCCGACGTCCTCAAGCGTTTGACGATGCGCACAGCCCGGGTCATTTACACAGAACAGAAAGGATGGGAGAGAAGTTTGGGAGTCAAACAACATAAAAAAGAACCGTTCGGCCACGTGATGTATCGGGTGCTGATGATCGCTATCGGCGCCTCTTTGGCGGCGTTTGCCATTGAGCGGCTGCTCGTTCCGAACAAAATGATTGATGGCGGCATTATCGGTGTCTCGCTGATTTTGGATTATGTCATTCCGGACGAATGGCGGCTGCTGAATTTCGCCACGCTTGTCATCCTCTTGAACGCCCCGTTTATGTATTTCGGCTACAAGCAAATCGGCAAAACGTTCATGTTATCGACCATTTTGGGCGTCTTTGTTCTCGGCGCCACGGAACGGCTGTTTCATCATTTTTCCCCGCTGACGACCGAGCCGATTTTGGCGACCGTGTTCGGCGGTTTGGCGCTCGGGCTTGGCGTCGGGCTCGTCATCCGCCACGGAGGATCACTCGATGGAACGGAAATTTTGGGCATCCTCTTGACGAAAAAGATCCCGTTTTCTGTCGGCGAATTCGTCATGTTTGTCAATGTGTTTATTTTCGGGTGGGCGGCGTTTGTGCTCGGGATTGAATCGGCGATGTATTCGGTGATGACGTATTACATCGCTTCGAAAACGATCGATGCGGTGATCGAAGGGCTTGATGAAACAAGGGCGGCTTTTATTGTCACCGACTATTATGAAGAAATTTCCGACGCCATTTTGCATCGCTTGGGTCGCGGGACGACGAAGCTGATCGGCAAAGGTGGCTATACGGACGAGCAAAAAGAGATTATTTACGCGGTCGTGACGCGGCTCGAGGTAAGCAAGCTAAAGGCGATTGTCAATGAAATCGATCCCAACGCCTTCATCACCATTATGGCGACGCATGAAGTGCGCGGCGCTCGTTTCAAATCGGCGATTCATTGAGTTTACAAACGCGGCGCGATCGTCTATACTGGCCCATAGGGGAAAATCGTAATGATTCTGAATTGCTGAGGGAGACCAGTTATGGAACAACGGCCTGTTGTGCAAGTAGAAGATGTATCGTTTCGCTATGAAAAAGAAGACGTGCTAGAGCACATCGATTTGTCCGTGCAAAAAGGAGCGTTTTTGGGGCTCGTAGGGCCGAACGGTTCGGGGAAATCAACGCTGTTGAAATGTGTGCTCGGTTTGTTAAAGCCGACCAGCGGACGCATTTTCTTGTTCGGCGAGCCGGTCGAGTCGTTTCGGGCGTGGCAGCGGATCGGGTTTGTATCGCAAAAAGCGAACAGCTTTAACCGCGGGTTTCCGGCAACGGTGGAAGAGGTCGTGACGAGCGGATTGGCGGCGAAGCGCGGCTTGTTCCGGGCGTTGCGGCGCGAGGACTACCGGGCGGCCGAAGCGGCGCTTGCAGCGGTTGGCCTAGCGGGCTTGGCGAAGCGCAATATCGGTGAGCTGTCTGGCGGCCAGCAGCAGCGAGTCTTTATTGCCCGGGCGCTGGCGAGCGAACCGGAGTTGCTCATTTTGGATGAGCCGACCGTCGGGGTCGATGCGCGCCATGTGCAAGAGTTTTATGAGCTGCTTGGCGATTTGAACCGCCGCGGCTTAACGCTCATATTAGTGACGCATGACATCGGAACGATCACTGACCGCGTGACCCATATCGCCTGCTTGAACAAGCGCCTTTATTTTCATGGAAATACGGAAGAGTTTGCGCAGCTCGGCGATGAGGCGATTTCCCGGTTTTACGGCCATTCGCTTCGCGTTCTTTGCCACGGGCATTAACGAGAGCGGCGAAACACGGAACAGCGGTCCAGAGCCGTTCGCCCCTTTTGAATAGCAACGCTTCAAAAAACGGAATCGTTTGTTTCCACGCGGGCCCTTGGCAGGAAATGATGACGATGGAGGAATGACGGGTGTGGGAAGCCATTTGGCACTATGAGTTTTTACGCAATGCGTTTTTTGCCGGCGTTTTGCTCGGGTTTGCCGCGCCGCTGCTTGGCGTGTTTATTGTCGTGCGGCGGTTATCACTAATTGCGGATGCGTTGAGCCATGTGACGCTCGCCGGCATCGCCGCGGGGCTGTTGCTTGGAAAAACGGCAACGGCTGCGGCCGGTTGGAATCCTCTTTACATCGGAATGAGCTTTTCGGTGCTCGGCTCGTTGTTTATTGAGAAACTGCGAACCGTCTACCGTCATTATGAAGAGCTCGCCATTCCGATCATTTTATCGGCGGGCATCGGCCTTGGCGTCATATTGATTTCCATCGCCAACGGGTTTACCACCGATTTGTTTTCATATTTATTTGGCAGCGTTAGCGCTGTCAGTCGAACGGACGTGTGGACCGTGCTGGCGGTGGCGCTCGCCGTGGCGTTGGTGATTGCGGTGTTTTATAAGGAGCTGTTTCTTCTTTCGTTTGATGAAGAGTATGCCCGCGTTTCCGGCGTGCGCGTCAAGCTCATCCACTTTTTGTTTATTTTGTTGGTGGCGCTTGTCATCGCGGCGTCCATGCGCATTGTCGGCGTCCTTCTCATTTCTTCGCTGATGACGCTGCCGGTCGCGGCGAGCATCCGCGTGGCGAAAAGTTTCCGCCAAGCCATCGCTTTTTCCGTGCTGTTTGGCGAGCTGGCGGTCATCGCTGGGCTTTGGGCGGCGTATGAGCTCGACTGGGCGCCAGGCGGGACGATTGTCATGACGGCGGTCGTTCTGTTGCTTCTCGTTTTGGGCTGGAAAAGGAGGCGGCGTTGATGAACGTCAACGAAGCGCTGCAATTCATGAAAGAAAAAGGGTTCAAATATACGGAAAAACGGCGACAAATGCTCGAGCTGCTTGCCGAAAGCGACAAATATGTAACGGCGAAAGACGTGCTTGAAGCGCTTCGCCCACTTTATCCGGGCTTGAGCATGGATACGGTCTACCGCAATTTGGCGCTCTTTGCTTGGCTTGGCCTTTTGGAAATGACGGAGCTGTCCGGGGAAAAGCATTTCCGCTTTGCCTGCGACGCTCATCGCCATCATCACCACTTCATTTGCACTCGCTGCGGCAAGACGAAGGAAATTGACGCCTGCCCGATGGATCGGCTGGCTATCGAACTCGATGGGTATGAAATCGCTGATCATAAATTCGAAATTTACGGAACGTGCCCGCAGTGTCAACAACGGGGCTGACCCAAAAGGTTGTCTGCCTTCAAAATAGGCACAAAGTATGGCAGAAGCAGTCAGCACGTAGATAGCAACGAAAGAGGGTATCCCGATCCTTTTGGGACACCCTCTTGTTTTATGGGGAAGGAGAAAGGCGCCGCTCGATTTCGCGCTTCGCTTGGAGCCAGTTGCGGACGCGGATGACGTTTTCCGGAAGCGGTCCTTGGTTGTAAGGGGTGTCAAACAAAATGACCGGGATGCCGCATTGTTCGGCGATGGCGCAAGCGTTGTCGTAGTTGTCTTCGAAAAAGGCGGCGAGCTGGTAACGGCGGACGGCGTCAAGTTTATCGTGCGAGCCGAGCAGTTCAATATGATGGTAATGAACGCCATGCCGCTGGAACCAGCGCTCGGTAAGCTTGTGCAAATGACGGCCGCGCGCGCTGATGTAGTACAGTTCATACCGGTCTTTCCAGCTGTCGATCACTTCGAGGGCGTAGCGAGCGAGCGGAGCCCGCTCATAAATGTCTGCCTCGTTTTCTTCAAGCCAACGGTCCATTTCCTCGTCCGTCACCCCATACAGCGGAGCTAAATGATATTGAGTAATATCGGTGAAGGCCAGCGGCTTGCCAAACGCCTCATTTAAATAAGGAATGAAGGTAGTTGGGCATGTCACAGTGCCGTCGATGTCAAGACCGAGCCGTTGTTTCATCGCTATATCCCCCTTTTAGAAAATATTCACAACGATAAAATGGCGCCGCTTTCCCATACTAAGAATGCTCCTTACTTTAGGAAAGCGAGGGAAGCATATGGCAGATGATCGCGAGCGCACGTATAATGGAAACTACGTGCAATCGATTGGAAAAGAAGAACCTGAACGCCCGTTCATGGAAGAAACCGCTGCTGAAATGGCCGAGCCGATTCGCCGCCGCGATGAGCGGGACGAAGAGCGCGCCGATGGCACCGGGCTTGGATGGCTCGCCTTGGCGTTGTCCATCATCGCTTTGTTTATTTGGCCCATTTTGTTGGGAGCGGCCGGCATCATTGTCGGTTTTATCGCGCGCCGGCGCGGAGCGGAAACGCTCGGAGCGTGGGCGATCGGGATCGGCGTCATCGCGATTCTCGTCCGCCTGTTTATTATGCCGTTTTACTCGTAAAAAAAGCAAGGGTGTCCCCGTCCAAGGGACGCCCTTTTTCGCGTTGGTCTATCGGCCGCGCTTCGGCTACTCTAGGAGGCCGGTGATTTCGTGTAAAATGTTGCTGATTCCACCCATTTCTCAATTAGAGAAACTTTGCAGAATCAGCTTTCTTTTTTGAATGAAAATGCCGTTGATTGGTATGCGACAGCGGTTTTTCACCGGCCTTCTAGGCGGGTGGTGCTGAAAGGGATGGGTTGCTTCACCGCCTTGTTTCTCAAATGGAGAACCTTTGTGGCACGGGCTTCTCGTTTCACGTCATCCGCCGTGGGCTAGGGGCGGTTGCTGTTTTTCACCAGCCTTCTAGGAGGCTGGTGATTTGATCGTGGACACGGCTTTAACCGTGTCATTTCTCAATTCGACACGCCTTGTTGCCACTCATAAGGGGACCGACCTTCTGGGAGTCCGATGATTACTCAGCGATACCGCTTTGCCATCTAGAAAAACCTTGTCGCATCGCTCCTGTTTTTCAATCATAAGGGAAGCGAACGTCGTTCACCGGCCTTCTAGACCGCCGCCTTTCAGCGCAGCTGCTTTTTCCTTTTGTTTTGCAAAATATTCCTCGGCCAGTTTGTCGACTTCTTTTTTCAGCTCTTCGACCATCTGCTCTTCCGGCACTTTGCGGACGATTTTGCCGTGGCGGAACAGCAGCCCTTCGCCGCGGGCGCCAGCGATGCCGATGTCGGCTTCGCGCGCTTCGCCCGGCCCGTTGACGGCGCAGCCGAGCACGGCGACTTTGATCGGCGCCTTGATTTTGGCGATATAATCCTCGATTTCATTGGCGATGCTGATCAAGTCGATCTCGATCCGCCCGCACGTCGGGCAGGAAATGAGCGTCGCGGCATTGGAAGCGAGCCCGAACGTTTTTAAAATTTCGCGCGCCACTTTCACCTCTTCAACCGGGTCGGCGCTTAAGGAAACGCGGATCGTATTGCCGATGCCTTTGCTTAAAATGGCCCCGAGCCCGACCGCGCTTTTAATCGTGCCGGAAAAGAGCGTCCCGGCTTCGGTAATGCCGACGTGAAGTGGATAATCAAACGTGCGCGCCGCTTTTTCATACGCTTCAATGGCGAGACGGACATCGGACGCTTTTAACGAAACGATAATATCGTGAAAATCGAGCTCCTCCAAAATGCGGATATGGTACAAGGCGCTCTCGACCATGCCGTCGGCGGTCGGATAGCCGTATTTCTCTAAAATGCGTTTCTCAAGCGACCCGGCGTTGACACCGATGCGGATCGGCACGCCGCGCTCTTTGGCGGCTTTGACGACCGCTTCCACCTTCTCGCGCCGCCCGATGTTGCCCGGGTTGATGCGAATTTTGTCAACGCCTCCCTCGATCGCCTTTAACGCCAATTTATAGTCAAAGTGGATGTCGGCGACAAGCGGAATGTTGATGCGCTTTTTGATTTCAGGGATCGCCGCGGCCGCCCGCTCATCGGGACAGGCGACGCGGACGACTTGGCAGCCGGCTTCCTCGAGCCGATGGATTTGCGCCACCGTCGCGTCGACATCGTGCGTTTTCGTTGTCGTCATGCTTTGGATGATGACTTCGTTGCTGCCGCCGATCGTCAGCGGACCGACGCGGACCGGCCGCGTTTTTGAACGATGGATGATTTCACCCACGGGAATCGCTCCTTTAACATTCAAGTCGCTTTCTGCCTTATTGTATCAGTGTCGTCGCCCGTTTGACAAGCGATCTGCCGTTCAGCGGTAGATCGGCACTTTATACGTTTTCCCGATCTGTAGCGTTTGGGCGCGCTCGCCGGGATTCAGCCGCTCAAAGTCGCGGATCAGCTGTTCGAGCGGCACGGGAATCGGGCCGTTTCGTTCTTGTTCGACGATGGACAATAGTGTGTCACCGGGGCGAACGGTGACCGTTCGGTACGGAATTTTGACCGGCTTCGGTTGGACGGTTGCCGCCGTTGTTTGAGCCGGGACTGGGAAGGTTCCGATGGAAAGATCCCGGTAAACGATATAACTGGCCAACGACAGGATAAGAACGAGGATGAGTTTTTTCATGGCGCTTCCTCCGCTTGGGCGTATCCGTTGTTATCATTTGTATGCTTGTCCAAAGAAAATATGCTTTTTTGGTGCATCGGTCTGCTGCTGGCACGGGCTCCTTTACACAAACTTAACGATCGCTTTATAAGAGACTAACAATGCCACGCTACAATCAACTTGTACGCGGGACGTACGAAAACAAAACGGGGGGATTTCTGAATGTGGAGTAAACGAGTGAAATTCGGATTGGCTGCCTTGCTGATGACCGGCGCGCTGGCCGGCTGCGGGCAAACGGACAACAACAACAGCAGCAGCGCCGGCAGCAATGAAGGGGGCGCCAAAAAAGAGGAAACGTACTCCGGTACGATCAGCTTAGCGGGATCCACCGCGCTTCAGCCGCTGGCCGAAGAAGCGGCGAACGCGTTTATGGAAAAATATCCGGACGTGTCGATCACCGTTCAAGGCGGCGGCAGCGGCACGGGCGTGAACCAAGTGGCAGCCGGTGCTGTACAAATCGGCAACTCGGATGTGCCGGCGGCGGAAAAACTCGACGACAAATCGAAAGCGTCAGAACTCATTGACCATAAAGTGGCGGGCATCGCCTTTGCCATTGTGGTCAACGACGATGTGAAAATCGATAATTTAACAACGGAACAAATTCAAGGGATTTTCAGTGGCAAGATCAAAAACTGGAAAGAAGTCGGCGGATCGGATGAAGCTATTCACGTGATCAACCGCCCGGCATCATCGGGAACGCGGGCGACGTTTGAGAAAACGGTCATGAAAGACGTAAAAATCAACGATGCGATCGGCACGGTGCAAGATTCTAACGGAGCGGTCGAGCAGGCGATCAGTTCAACGCCGGGCGCTGTCAGCTATGTAGCGATGTCGTATTTAATCGGGGAAAAGAAAAACTTGAAGACGGTCAAGATTAACGGCGCAGAACCGACAGTGGAGAACATTCGCACGGAAAAATATCCGTTTTGGTCGTATGAATACATGATTACCAAAGGGGAAGCGAAGGATGAAGTGCGAGCGTTTATCGATTTTGTCAAGAGTGAGGAATTTGCGTCGACTGTAAAACAGATGGGCTATATTCCGATGACGGAATTGGAGTAAAGAAAGGCGAGGCCGGCTCCTTGGGCCGGCCTTTGCCCATGGAGGGGAGACACTATGCAGCCAACGTATGCAAAACGGCGACATCGCCGGCTTGAAGAATGGATGGGACGAACGTTCGCCGGCATCTGCGGCTGGCTGATCGTTTTGATTACGGTGACGATGATCGTCTTTTTAGCGGCAAAAGGGATTCAGTCCTTTACAGACAGCGGTTTGTCACTTTCTGATATGTTGCTTTCGGCGCACTGGGACCCGAACGGCACGCCGCCAAAATATGGAGCGCTCATTTTTATCGTCGGCTCGATGCTCGTTTCGCTTGGCGCTTTGTTGGTCAGTGCGCCGCTCGCGTTGGCGTTGGCGATTTTTATGAATTTCATCGCGCCGAAATGGCTCGTCTCGCTGCTCAAACCGGTGCTGGAGCTGCTTGTCGGCATTCCGTCGGTGGTGTACGGTTGGCTGGGGGTGACGCTGCTCGTTCCGCTCGTGCGCGAGTGGTTCGGAGGCTCCGGCTTTAGCCTGCTGGCCGGCATCATCGTGCTAGGCATGATGATTTTGCCAACCATTACTAGCATTGCCGCCGACGCCTTGGCCAATGTTCCGAAAGCCTATATGGAGGCGTCGTACGGGCTTGGCTCCACGCGCTGGCAGGCGATTTCCCGCGTCATCGTCCCGGCGGCGAAAACTGGGATTGCCACCGGCGTCGTTCTCGGCTTGGCGCGGGCGTTTGGTGAGGCGCTGGCTGTGCAGATGGTGATCGGCAATACGATGAGGCTGCCTTCAGGGCTTGACAGCCCGACAGCGACGTTAACGAGCATATTGACGATGGATATGGCCAATACGATCAACGGGACACCATGGAACAACGCGCTATGGACATTGGCGTTCCTGTTGCTCTTGATTTCGTTTTTCTTCATTGCTGTGATCCGGTTGGTCGGCCAAAGAAAGGAGCGATAAGATGACAGCGCGCATGATTGATAAAGTATGGACGGGCATTTTCTATGCGGTAGCTGCCGCCGTCATCGGCCTGCTCGTTTTCTTTTTCGCGGTCGTGTTGTCAAAAGGAGCGGGGTTTTGGCAGCCTGAGTTTCTGTTCGGGCGGCCGAGCAATACGCAAGCAGGCGGCGGCATCGGCCCCCAGTTGATCAATTCGTTTTATTTGCTGGGAGTGGCGTTGTTTTTGTCGGTTCCACTGTCGTTAGGAGCGGGAGTGTACTTGGCGGAATACGCCAAACAGGGGCGGATCGTCGGGATGATTCGCCTTTGTTTGGAGGCGATGGCCTCGCTGCCGTCGATTGTTGTCGGGCTGTTCGGACTGTTGGCGTTTGTCACCTTGACGGGCTGGGGCTATACGCTGCTTGGCGGGGCGCTGGCTGTCACGATCATCAATTTGCCTGGATTGACGCGCATTTGCGAAACAGCGATTTTGGATGTGCCGGCCAGCATTCGCGAGGGCAGTCTAGCCCTTGGTGCAACGCGCTGGCAGACGTTGGTTAAGGCCGTGCTTCCCGCTGCCATTCCGCAAATGGTCACCGGCGTGATTTTGGCGGCGGGGCGCATTTTCGGCGAAGCGGCGGTGTTCATCTATACCGCCGGGTTGACGACGCCGATGTTGCGGTGGGATGCCGATTGGAGCAGTTCGGCCCACCCGCTGAACGTGTTTCGGCCGGCCGAGACGCTGACCGTGCATATTTGGAAATTGAATTCGGAAGGCATTGTCCCGGACGCGAAGCTAATCGCGGCCAAATCGGCGGCGGTGTTGATGGTAGCGGTTCTGTTGTTCAATTTGGCCGCCCGGCTCACCTCTTCTTTGCTTGCCCGCCATTTTTCAGGAAGTCGGCGCGCGCGCCGTGGACCCATGAAAAGAAACAAAGCGGCGTAAACATAAAAAGCTGTCCTGCATTTGACAGGCAGCTTTTTTTATCTCTCTCGTTTCGTTGATGGCACTTCTTTGACGGCCAAAAAGAGGACGATAAAGGAAACGAGCCAATGGATTAGCGCTCCGTAGGGGACGGCCGTTTGCAGCGATTCCATGATGGTAAAAAAGACGGTTGACAGCGTAATGGCATAGGCCGACATCACCCAAGTGTGACGGTAGCGGAGCGTTTTGGCAAGCATGCCGGAAAACAGCAAGCCGAACAAGGCGAGCAGGCACACGCTGATGAATTTCCCCGCGCAGGCGAGCACATAAACAATGAGCGCCAAAAGCGGGACGAGAACCGGGAGTAGCGATTGCAAATCGCTAATAAACGCGCGCACGTCTTGATCGGTGATTCGAACATCCGGAAACGCCGCGTAGCTGTAATGCTGAGCCTGATGGCCGACAACGAGCACCGCCTCATGTCGCAACAGCGCGACGGCGTTAGGGAATCGTTCTACCTCATCAGGGATCACGCTGCCAGTGCTGTCAAAGATGATGACAAAGCCGTCTTGGTCAAGCTGAATCGGCTGAGCGGCCGGTGAGGACAGCTCTCCGTTTTCAATCGTGAAAGAGGGAAGGCTTTGATGAAGCAGAGCGCTTGCTGTCCGCACCCCCTCCGTTAACGATAAGACCCCGTAGAAAAGCGTCGGCAGCACCGAGAAAAAAGTGAGCAAAAACAGATAACCGATCGTTTTGCCGATGCCTTGGAAACGGAAACGAGCGATATCTTTTGGCGAATATAAGCTTTTCCATAGCTGGGCAAATACATTCATCATCGACACACCTCTCTTTTCCTCCCTTTCCATTGTAGCGAGGAAAGGGGAGGAATTCAACTTTGGAACGAAACAAGCGGGATATTCCCGCTTTAGTCGGAAGGGAGATAAAACGTGTCAAGCAAGGTGCGCCAATGTGACACGCGATCATTCAGCGCGTCGGCTTCGGAGCGAATGGCTGCCATGGCATGGTGCTGACCGTCCGTAAAATTCGAAATTTGCTCCATGGATGAAGCGATTTGCTGGGCTACGGTAGCAATCTCGGTAATATGTTCCCGCATGTCGCTCATTTGCCGTTCGATGGCGGCGAATGTTTCAGAAATTTGCCGCGTATGCGCCGATGAATGGGAGACCATCGTCGTGATTTCTTGAAAGGCTTGTCGGCTTTCCGTGAACGTTTTTTTCGTTTCATCGAGTTGTTGGGCGCTTTCTTTCATGGATTGCACCGCGGCCTCGATTTGGCTTTGCACATCTTGGATATCGCCTGAATTTGCGCCAACGCGAGGACGAGCAAATCGATTGAAACATTGTGCCAACTTTGGTAAGCTAGTCTCAAACGGACGTCGTCTTGTCCGTCTACATAAACCGTAAAAGGAGGAGATTGTATGCCGTTTGAACTGCCAGCATTGCCGTATCCGTACGATGCGCTTGAGCCGCACATTGACAAAGAAACGATGAACATTCACCACACGAAGCACCATAACACGTACGTCACCAACTTGAATGCGGCGTTAGAAGGGCATGCCGATTTGCAAAACAAATCGCTCGAAGAACTGCTCAGCAATTTGGAAGCCCTTCCGGAAAGCATCCGCACCGCGGTGCGCAACAACGGCGGCGGCCATGCGAACCACTCGCTCTTCTGGACGATTTTGTCGCCAAACGGCGGCGGCGAGCCGACGGGTGAGCTGGCTGAAGCCATCAACAAAAAATTCGGCAGCTTTGCCGCGTTTAAAGACGAGTTTTCGAAAGCAGCGGCCGGCCGTTTCGGCTCGGGCTGGGCGTGGCTTGTCGTGAACAACGGCGAGCTGGAAATTACGAGCACGCCGAACCAAGACTCGCCGATCATGGAAGGCAAAACGCCGATTCTCGGCTTGGACGTTTGGGAGCATGCGTACTACTTGAAATACCAAAACCGCCGTCCGGAATACATCGCCGCTTTCTGGAACGTCGTCAACTGGGACGAAGTGGCGAAACGGTACAGCGAAGCAAAAGCGAAGTAATCAACGAAGCGGGGCGAAACAAAACGCCCCGCTTTTTCATGGTTGGCACGACCCTCGGCGGTTGCCGGTTTCGAATGGGCGCGAACGGCCCGGGAACCGGCGGCCGTTTTCTTTGTTGCGGGTGCATAGCGGCAGCGAAAATGGCCACACTACCGGATAGACGAAAAGGGGAGTTTTATGATGTCATTGTTCGAAAAATTGCTGGGTCAAGAACGGGTCGACCGTGATTTGCTGTTGCTTCTTTGTATCGGCGGGTTTTATGCGCTTGCTGTCTCGCTGTCCAATACGTTTGTCAACATTTATTTATGGAAACAGACCGGCGATTTCCGCGATTTGGCGTTGTATAATTTGGCGGTCGTCACGATGCAGCCGCTGACGTTTCTATTCGCCGGCCGGCTGGCGAAACAAATCGATCGCATTCTCATCCTGCGGCTTGGGGTGTCGTGTTTAGCCGTTTTTTTTGTCACCGTTTTGTTCGTCGGCCCGAAAGCGCATCAATATTTGCTCGTTCTCGGCGCGCTGTTGGGGGTTGGTTATGGCTTTTATTGGCTGGCGTTTAACGTGTTGACGTTTGAAATTACGGAGCCGGAAACGCGCGACTTTTTTAACGGTTTTTTCGGAGTGCTCACCTCGTCAGCCGGCATGATCGGACCGATTGTCGCCGGCTATGTGATTTCATCGCTCACCGGCCAAAAAGGGTATACGCTCGTTTTTTCGCTGTCGCTTGGCTTGTTTCTTGTCGCCGTGCTGCTCAGCTTCTTTCTCAAGCACCGTACAGCGGCGGGAAAATATTTGTTTCTTCGCATTGTAAAGGAACGAACCCAAAATGAGAATTGGCGGTTGATTACAAACGCCCATTTTTTTCAAGGGCTGCGTGAAGGGTCGTTTGTGTTTGTCATCTCCGTGCTGGTGTATGTCACCTCAAACAGTGAATGGGCGCTCGGCAAGTACGGGCTTGTCAATTCCTTTACATCGTTTGTCGCCTACTATGCCGTTTCCCGGCTAATGAAGCAGGAATATCGGATGAAAGCCATTTTATTGGGCGGACTGTTGCTCTATGCGGCCATCTTTCTCATTGTCTTTCAGCCGTCTTACCCTCGTTTGATCATTTACGCCGTGACGATCGCCATCGCTTATCCGATTTTGCTCGTTCCCTACTCGTCGTTAACATTTGATGTGATCGGGAGAAGCTGGAAATCGGCAGAGGCGCGCGTGGAGTATATCGTCGTCCGTGAACTGTTTTTAAACGCCGGACGGGTAGTGTCGATTTTAGCCTTTTTGACGGCGGTGGCTTTGTTTGGCGAAAAGAACGGAATTCGTGCGCTTATGTTCGTATGCGGGGCTGGACATCTCGTGATTTACTGGTTTGTCCGCCGCATTCGTTTCACCGATGGCCAACCGGAGCGGGACCGGCCGGAGCCGCTCTTGTTTCGGACGAAGCTGGCCGATGAGCGCGGCGGCTCATCGGTGTAAAACGTTGTCCATGTTTTTCCCTAGCCACGCCTGCTTTTTTCTTTTACAATAGGGAAGAGGAGAAAGGAGGACCGGGGAATGAAACGGAAGAAGCGGGCGCAAGTGCCGATTCGGTTAAACGTTTTATTTTTCTTTGTCTTTTTATTGTTTTCGGCGCTGATTTTGCGCCTCGGCGTCGTGCAGATTGTGTACGGGGAGGACTACCGCCGCGAAGTGGAACGAACGCAGGATGAAGTGGTCAGCACGCCGGTGCCGCGCGGCAAAATTTACGACCGGTTCGGCCAAGTGATCGTCGACAATACGCCACAAAAGGCGATAACGTACACGCGCTCGAAAACGACCCAGCCGGAAGAAATTTTGGCGGTGGCCAGAAAACTCGCCCGCTATATCGACATTCCGGACGCCGAAAAAAAGGTGACCGAGCGCGACATGAAAGATTATTGGATTTTGACTCATCCCAAAGAAGCGAAACAGAAAGTGAATGAACAAGAACGGAAAAAACTTGCTGACCAAGGATGGACGCAAAAAGAGATCGACAAAAAGGTGTACGAATGGACGCTTGAGCGCATCACCAAGCAGGACTTGGCACAAATCTCTAAATCCGAACTTGAAGTGATCGCCATTATGCATGAGATGCAGAGCGGCTACGCGCTGACGCCGCAGACGGTGAAAAGCAAAGGAGTGACCGATCGCGAATACGCGGTCGTCAGCGAGCATTTAAGCGAGCTGCCCGGCGTCAACACGACGGTGGATTGGGATCGGAAATACGTCTATGATAAAACGTTCCGCTCCGTGCTCGGGAGCGTGACGGAAGAAGACGAAGGTGTCCCGCGCGAGCGGCTTGACTATTTTTTGGCGCGCGATTACAGCCGCAATGACCGCGTCGGCAAAAGCTATTTAGAAATGCAGTATGAGGAAGTGCTGCACGGCAAAAAGGCCAAAATGAAAAACGTCGTCGACAAATCGGGCAACGTCGTTTCCGTTGAGCCATTGTATCCAGGCGAGCCCGGCAAAGACCTCGTGTTGACGATCGATGCCGAGCTGCAGCAACAAGTCGAGCAAATTATTGAGCAGGAGATTTTGGCCACGAAGCGCAAAGGCCGCTCCCCGCTCTTGGACCGGGCGTTCGTCGTCATGATGAATCCCAAAACGGGCGAAGTGTTGGCGATGGCCGGCAAGCTTCTCCAAGACGGCAAATTTGTCGACTTTGCCATCGGCAACATCACATCAGCTTACGCGATGGGGTCGGCGGTAAAAGGCGCGACCGTTCTCACCGGCTTTCAAACGGGGGTGCTTCATCCGAATACGTATATTAAGGATGAGCCGCTTTATATCAAAGATCTAGAAAAAAAATCATGGAAAACGATGGGGACCATTAACGAGCTGACCGCTCTGAAACAATCGTCGAACGTCTATATGTTTAAAACGGCGATCGCCATCGGCGGCGGTGTGTATCGTCCGCATCAGCCGCTTCACCTCAATCCGGCCGCGTTTACGACAATGCGCCATTATTTCAGCCAATTCGGGTTGGGTGTGAAAACCGGCATCGACTTGCCGAACGAATTGAGCGGTTTTCAAGGGCAAAGCAAGCTGCCAGGATTTCTGCTTGACTTGGCGATCGGCCAGTACGACATGTATACGCCGATGCAGATGGCGCAATACGTTTCGACGATCGCCAACGGCGGCTACCGGATGAAGCCGCTTTTGGTCAAAGAAATTCGTGAGCCATCGGCTGATGGAAAAGAACCTGGCCGCGTCATCAAAGAATTTGAGCCGGTCGTTTTAAACCGCGTCGATATGAAAACCGAGTACATTGAACGGGTGCGGGAAGGATTCCGCCGCGTCATGCAAGAGCCGGGAGGAACGGCGTATTCGTATTTCGCCAACGCCCCGTACAAGCCGGCTGGCAAAACCGGGACGGCCGAAGCGTTTTATGACGGCCCGATCCAAAGCCGGCGCCAAGCTTCGACGTACAATTTGACGCTCGTCGGCTATGCCCCGTATAACAATCCAGAAGTATCGTTTGCGGTTGTCGTCCCGTGGGCGACGCAAGGGAATAGCGACGGCATTAACAACCGCATCGGCCGCCGCATTTTGGATGCTTACTTTGAACTGAAAATGAAACGGACGGCCGCTCAGCCGGACGAGGCGACCGGCACGGTGCAACCGTAAAGCGAACGGGAAGGCGCGGCGTCGTTCGTTTCAAGGAAACCAACACCGGCGGGAAACAAGAGGGACAAGGGACGGGAGAGGGGGCTCCATTGAGCGAGCCCCTTTCTTTCTGCCATCCGGTCGCGCCCGTCTTGACGGTAGAGTCACCTGATCGTCCGCTTTTCGTGTCGAACGTTTACAAAAACTTAACCTACCGTCCATACGCTCTTTATATTGCTCCTGTACACTCATCGATAGGATGGAACAATCGTGTGCGCTAACAACAACGGCGAAGCGAGAGTGTGTGATCAGTCCGTTCGTCGCTGATGGTGCTTTTGCTCGTACGATGAACGATGGGAAGCGGAAGATAGGTCTGCGAGAACGGCGAAAATCGAACAAGGAGTGACCCCCATGAGTGTAGTGACGGTCATCGAACCGCGCAAACAGGCGGTTCGGGCTGCTGACGCGGCGAAAAAAACGGTCGTATATGAAACCGGGCGATTGAACGTATGGTACGGCGCCCATCAGGCCTTGAAACAAATCGATCTTTCATTTTATGAACGGGAGATCACGGCGCTAATCGGTCCGTCTGGATGCGGCAAGTCTACCTATATTAAAACGTTGAACCGCATGATTGAACTTGTGCCCAACGCGAAAATTGAAGGGGACGTCATCTACCGGGGCCGTTCGGTTTTTGATCGCTCGTATCCGGTTGAACAGTTGCGGGCGCAAGTCGGCATGGTCTTTCAGAAGCCGAATCCGTTTCCTAAGTCCATTTATGACAATATTGCCTATGGTCCGCGCATTCACGGCATCCGCGATCGGCGTCGGCTCGATGAAATCGTTGAAAAAAGCTTGCGCCAAGCCGCGCTTTGGGAGGAAGTCAAAGACCGGCTCCATGAAAACGCCCTCGGCTTGTCGGGCGGCCAACAGCAGCGGCTCTGCATCGCCCGCTGTTTGGCGGTCGAACCGGACGTCATTTTAATGGATGAGCCGACGTCGGCGCTCGATCCGGTCTCGACTGCGAAAATTGAGGAATTGATGAACGAACTGAAAACCAACTACAGCATTATTATTGTGACCCATAATATGCAGCAGGCGGCTCGCATTTCCGATCGCACGGCATTTTTCCTCAACGGCGAAGTCATTGAGTGCGGCGAGACAGCGACCTTGTTTTCCCGCCCTGCCGATCCGCGGACAGCGGATTATATTGCCGGCCGCTTCGGCTGAAAAAAACGTCTATCGGCCAAAACAGGCGAAACGATGTGGCGCATGTGGTCATCGCCGTGATCGGGAAGGCCGGAGTCGGTGTGGCGCCGGTTTTTCCTTGCAGTCACCGCTCTGGTAAGGGAGGGCGTGATCGCGCCGCCGCAAACGAAAGAGGCTGGTTCCGAAACGCGCTCAAGTTTCGGACCAGCCCTTTGTTGTCTTCGTGACGGTGCTGATGAAAGACGCCGATTTTTACGGTCCGGCAATCAAGCGGCTGATCGCCGCATAATCCATATCGCTGCGCACGGTGTAGGTGCCGGGGCGGATCGAGCGCGCCAGCCCCCGTTGTTGCAAATAGTCGTTAAACGAGCGGGCGCTATCAATGACGCCCGCCGCTTCAAGTTTTTTGGCAAAAGATTCTGGGGTGTCGCCTTTCTCAATGACGAGGCGGTACACATAAACGGTTTGCCCTGATGGCTTCGGCGTTGGAGTGGCCGCCACTTTTCGCCCGGTGCGCCGCAGCTGGTCATACTCGTCTTTGGCGATGGCGATCAGCCCATGCTGCTTGAGAAACGCCTTGACTTCCTGCTCTGTGGGCGGCGTTGGGGGCGACAAATAGTAGGCGGCGCCGATGAGCGATGCCGAGGCGAGCAAGCCAAGGGCAAACGAGCGCATCGTTCGCTTTCTCATCGCTGCAGCCTCCTTACCGCCCGCTCTACCTCAGAAACGGTTAAGCCGGTTTGCGCGGCGATGTCTTCGAGCGGAAACCCTTGTTTATGCAAAAGCAAAATACGGCGATCGGTCGGCGACAGCGCTCCGCCGCGGCGGGGCGAAGCCGGACGCCGGCGCTCGGGGATGAGCAGCTCTTCCTCGATGATTTGCAGCCGCTTTTTGATTTGGTACGTTTCTTGGGCGAGTGAAACGGTCAGCTGGTCGATTTGTTCTTCGAGCGGTTTTAATTCGTCTTTGGCAAAAACCGAAATGATGAGCAAAACCATGGATAAGGCCGCCAAAGCGACGATTGCGTATTCTACCATCGTCCATCCCTCCCTTTTCACTATATCATATCGCTCCTTGTTTGTGGCTGGTCTTGTTGAAAAAGATGAAATTTAGAGGTGGAAATCGTCGCGGAAAAATGCTATCATAGAAAGGTCTGATTATATAAAGCACGTTTGGAGGGAAAAAAGATGCGCGTGAACATTACATTGGCATGCACCGAATGCGGCGAACGCAATTACATTTCGTCCAAAAATAAACGCAATAATCCGGAGCGTCTGGAACTGAAAAAATATTGCCCGCGGGATCGCAAAGTAACGTTGCACCGTGAAACGAAGTAAGCAGTGGGAAGGTCATTCCTGCTGCTTTTTCTGTTAGGAGGGAAAGCGATGATCGATAAGCAGCACTTGCGCCGCTTGATGCTCGGCCGGCTTCGGCAGCTTCCGCTCGAGGAAAAACGGGCTTATGACCGGCGGATTGCCGCCTATTTGTACGAGTGGCCGCCATGGCAGCGGGCGCGGACGTTGGCTTTGACCGTAGCTAGAGGAACGGAAGTGGCCACGGCGCCGATCATCGAGCGGGCATGGCAGGAAGGGAAAACGGTTGCCGTACCAAAATGCGACCCGCTGACAAAAACGATGACGTTTCGGCGCCTTGCGTCGTTTGCCCAGCTCGAGAAGGCGTATGCTGGATTGCTCGAGCCGATCGAGGAACAAACCACGGCGATCGACCGCGATGAGCTTGACCTCATCCTCGTTCCGGGGGTATGTTTCACGAAAACCGGCTACCGGATCGGTTATGGGGGCGGGTATTACGACCGGTATTTGCCGGGGGTGGCGGCGGTGACCGCGGCGTTGGCTTATTCGTTTCAAATTTTGGACCGTATTCCGGTTGAAGCGCATGATGTGCCGGTGACGGCGATCATTACTGAACAAGGAGTTATGTCGTGTGAGCAATGAAGGCCGGTGGTATGCGTTAGTGGCGGCTGTAGCCGCCGGCGCTGGCTGGACAATGATGCGGTCAATGCCTTGTCGGTCGCCGGCGCGGTGCTCGCCGCCACGTTTGTGCTCGTGCGCTGCTAGGGTTGTTTCATAATTCGAGAGAAAAAGGGAAAAAGAATAACGAACAGCTCATATGATGAAGGGGGAACAACAATGCACAAATGGTCGTACTCGCTGCTGGCCGTTGCCGCTGGGTGGCTTGCTTACCGTTACCGCTACCGGATGGTCAATTGGGCGCTCGGCATTCCGCCACTGCGAAAGCAGGTGGTTCGTTGGGCGCTTCAGATTCCAACGGTGCGTAGGGCGGTTGTGTCGCAAATGATGCGCCCGTGAGGCAGCGATGAAACGGAAGCGATTTTTCATTATGGTAGAAATCAGCGGCCATCCGAGCAGCGGGTACATGTCCGCGACTCGTGGAAGCTGGATGTAGAGGGCGGGCTTGGCGCCGGCTGGGAGGTTGTGTATTTTTGGTCCCGGCAACCGGCTCCCGCCGGCTCGTCTGTCCCGTTCACGGTCGGCGAGCTGGCTGCCTGCTGCTCAATGGGCTTGGCCTCGTCGGAGAAAGGGAGAGGGGAACGTGATCGGAACGATGGATGTATTGTTTTGGCAGCTCGTTCATCTTTTGCTTCGTGATGGCTACCGCATCGCGCACCTGTCTGAACGCGGCGATGAAATATGGCTCGAATCAGGGCATTGGCGGCGGCCGACGCTTGTCCGCCTCGTGCGTGCCGATTTCGACTGGAGCCGGTCGCTGCGGCTCGATATCGAATACACATGGCAATTGATCCGGCAAATGAACGGGCGGAAAATCGGCAAAGGGGGCCGCGTCGTCAATGTATATGTGATGGCGTATCCGCCGGTGGATGATTGGGAATTTCTTGTTTCCAAGCCGTTGCCGCTTCCCGGCGCTGCCGATGGTGGGTTTGAAACGCTTTTGATTCATAGCGGCAACGCGGATGAGATGCTGCTGCGCCTTGGCGATCTCATCGGCGTTTCGCTTCGCCCGCAACCGCTTGCTGAAGAAGCTGATCCGTTTGCCGTCGCCGAACGTCTCAAACATGAGGTGCTGACGGAATGGCGCCGCCAGCGGGAGGAAGAGCGGCGCCTCTTTGACTATGGCAAGCCGGTGTTCACGAAGCTGCTGATCATCGTGCAAGTCGCCATGTTTCTCGTTCTCGAATGGAGCGGGGGCAGCACGAATCCGGATGTATTGATTCACTACGGCGCCAAGTTCAACCCGCTCATTGAGGCGGGAGAATGGTGGCGATTTTTGACGCCGATGGTTTTGCATATTGGATTGCTGCATTTGTTGACCAATACGTTCGCCTTGTACTATTTAGGGATGACGGTCGAACGGTTGTATGGCTCGCTTCGCTTTTTGGTCATTTATATCACAGCCGGCTTTTTTGGCACGCTGGCCAGTTTTTTGTTTACGCCGTCGTTGTCCGCTGGGGCGTCTGGCGCCATTTTTGGGCTGTTTGGAGCGCTTCTTTATTTTGGCACGGTGTATCGGCATTTGTTTTTCCGGACGATGGGAATGAACGTCGTCAGCTTAATTGTCATCAACTTGCTCTTTGGCTTGCTTGTCCCCGGCATCGACAACGCCGGCCATATCGGTGGGCTCATCGGCGGTTTTTTGGCGGCTGGCGCTGTCCATTTGCCGAAACACGCCGCTTGGGGGCGGCAGTTTCGAGCGTTGGCTGCCGCCGTGCTGTTGGCCGCGGCTGGCTTATGGGTCGGGTTTCGTTAAGCCGCTTGGATGAGCATAATTTTATCGCCGTTTTGCGCCTCGAACAGGACGAGAATTTGCCGGTAATCTTTGCGGATCAAAATGAGCGGCATCGTGCTGCCGAGCGGTGAGAGGATGGAACCATCCTCTTTTTTTATGCCGAGAATGTACGATTTGTACAGCCCTTCCCATAGCCGGCCGATCATCGCCTCCGTTTTTGCAGGCGGCAGGCCGGGAAGCGGCTGCTCCGTGTAGGCGACCAGTTCCGGCAAATAAAGGGCGTAATAGTCGTCCTTCGCCAAGGAAAAATGGGCGAGCAACTCGTCCGCTTTGTGACGCAAAAACTCGTTCACTGCCTTGTTTAAGACGCGTTGCCACTCGCGTTCAGCCGCTGTTTTCGGCCGCCGGAACGAGGTGAGCGGGCGGTACGGTGAATCGATGACATACAAGTAGGCGCTTGACATGGCTTGGCTGCTTGTGATGTCGCTGTTTTTATGGAGCTCGGCGTGGTGGAATGAGACGGCTTGGAACAGCCGGCTGTCCTGCGTCCGCACCGTTTTTTCCATGTCGAGCGCCGCGGTATCCGTTTGCCACTTTGACAATACATCCGCTAGGCGGCCGTCGACAAACAACAAGGAAACGTCCTGCCGCAAATAGGCCGGGCGGTTGAGAATGGACATTGTTGCCCAGCGCAGCGCATAGCGGCCGCTCTGTTTTTTTTCGTTGAGCGTCAAAGAGGTTTTCGCTTCAGTGAACACGGCTTCACGGTCGAGCGGGAAAAATTTGATCGTCTCCGCCGTGCGGCTTCTCTCCCAAACGGAAGAGAGGAAAGCGGCGGCCCCGATCAAGATCACAAGCGCCATGGCGATCGTCGTCCGTCTGTTCATGGCCTCCTCCTAGAATCGGACAAGATTTCCACCAATATATGCATGAATCAGCACATTTATGTATGAAATTCCTTTGCAGCACGCCGAGGAATACCGGAACAAACCGATCGTCGGCGCGTATTTGCGGCTTGTCCGCTTTTTGGCTGTCTGGGCATCGGTGTTTTTGCTGCCGCGTTGGTATTTGTTCATGACGGGGCTGCTGCCGGAGCCGCTGCCGTTTTTAGGCAAGGCGAAATTAGGCGACATCCCGGTTTTTGCCCAGCTTCTTATGATTGAGATCGGGATCGATATGCTGCTCGCCGATGCCGCTGAAAAACCGGCGGCCGGCCATTCTTCACCCGCGCGATCCCGACCGGTGACGCAGGCGTTTTGAACAGCGCCTGCGTCCTTTTTTGTCTTGACGGCGGCCGATGTTTGCCGCTACATTAAAAGGGGAAAAAGGAGTCGAACGAGCGATGAAAACGGTATATGACGTACAACAGCTCCTGAAACAGTTTGGCACGATCATTTATGTCGGCGATCGACTCGCCGATTTAGAGTTGATGGAAGAGGAAGTGAAAGAGCTGTACGAATCGCAGCTGATCGATGTCAAACAACTGCAGGCCGCGCTGTTCGTTTTGCGGCATGAAGCGCAGCTCGAGCGGGAAAAACGAATGAAAAAAGGATGAGGCAACAATGGAACAATGGTTGGCAGGCATTGACCTTGGCGGCACGACCATCAAAATGGCGTTCGTCACGCTGGACGGCGACATTGTGCACAAGTGGGAAATTCCGACGAACAAGGCGGAGCGCGGCGCCCACATCGTCGCCGATATCGTCCGTTCGCTTCGCGAGAGACAGGATCAAGCCGGCGGTGGGAACGGACGGCTTTTGGCCATCGGCATCGGCGCGCCCGGACCGGTGGAAGAGAAAAGCGGAATGCTGTATGAAACGGTTAACTTAGGATGGACGAATTATCCGTTAAAACAAGAGCTCGAAGCGGCGACTGGCTTGCCGGTGGCGGTCGATAACGACGCCAACATCGCTGCGCTTGGGGAAATGTGGAAAGGAGCCGGCGGCGGCGCCCGCCATTTGTTATTTGTGACACTGGGAACCGGTGTCGGCGGCGGCGTCATCGCCAACGGGGCTATCGTGCGCGGGACGAACGGCGCCGGTGGAGAGATCGGCCACATGACGATGATTCCGGAGGGCGGCGCGCCTTGCAATTGCGGCAAAACCGGCTGTCTGGAAACGATCGCATCGGCGACGGGCATCGTGCGAATCGCCAGCGAAAAATTGGCCGTTGCCGAGCGGCCAAGCGTCCTGCACGGCGGAGATATCTCGGCCAAGGCGGTGTTTGATGCCGCCAAAGCGGGTGATCCGCTCGCCGTTGAGGTCGTTGACGAAGTGATGCGCTACCTTGGCTTGGCGTTGGCGAACGCGGCTGACGTCGTCAACCCGCAGAAAATCGTGATCGGCGGCGGCGTTTCGCGGGCGGGTGACATTCTCGTTGAGCGCGTGGCCCACCACTTTCGCCGATTTGCTTTCCCGCGCGTCGCCGCCGGAGCGGAGGTCGTTTTGGCGACGCTCGGCAATGACGCCGGCGTCATTGGTGGCGCTTGGCTGGCGAAAACGCTGATCGAGGGATAAACATGGCAACAGCTGGCTCACGGCCGGCTGTTGTTTTCATTTTTTGGCTCCCACCGACATATGCTGGAAATAAAGGAGTCGGAAGGGGAGACGGGGCATGCGCCTAGAAGCATGGTATGGCGACACATTTGAGCAATACGGCCGCTGGTTTTCGGTGCCGACTGAGCTGATCGTTGACGCCAATCCGCACATCAAGAAGCAGGGACTTCAGCCAGGGCAGACGATCGAAATCCCGGGCTATCGGACAATGGAGAAGTGGGACGCGCTCGCCCGCTGCTTGTCGCTGCCTGTTGAGGCGCTGCAACGGCTGCCGGGAGCGATGGCGGTCATCAATGGGGCAGCGCCGCTGCCGGAGCGAATATCGACCCGGGTCGTCCAGTGCATCCGTCCCTACGATTTTGCCGCCTTGACCGAAGATATCGACGCGCTCGTTGGCCATTATCCGTTTGTGCGCCGGCGAACGATCGGCCATAGTGTATTGGGGTTGCCGTTGGTGGAGCTGCAGATCGGCCGCGGTCCGGTGCGCGTGCATGTAAACGGATCATTTCACGCCAATGAATGGATTACATCCGCGGTGGTGATGGCGCTTATCGATGAGTACGTGCGGGCGCTTGTTCACGATGGTGAGCTTGCCGGCCGCCGCGCGCTTGACTATTATCATAAGATCACGCTTTCAGTCGTGCCGATGGTCAACCCGGACGGGGTCAACCTCGTCTTGAACGGTCCGCCGGCCGAGGAACCGCATCGGAGTGAGACCGTCCGCATCAACGGGGGGACGTTGGATTTTTCGCAATGGAAAGCGAATATCCGCGGCGTCGACTTAAATAACCAATTTCCCGCCAACTGGGAAATTGAGCAGGCGCGCAAACTGCCAAAAGCGCCGGCGCCTCGCGATTTTCCCGGGTTTGCCCCGCTGACTGAGCCGGAAGCGAAAGCGATGGCGGCGCTGACGGAAGCAGAAGATTTTTGGATGGTGGTGGCGTTTCATACCCAAGGGAAGGAGATTTACTGGGGATATGAAGGGCTCGAGCCGCCGGAAGCGGAAGCGACCGTGAAGGAGATGGCGGCCGCGAGCGGCTATCAAGCGGTTCGCTACATTGACAGCCATGCCGGTTATCGCGATTGGTTCATTCAAACGCGGCGGCGGCGCGGCTATACGGTGGAACTCGGCGAGGGAACCAACCCGCTGCCGCTGTCGCAATTTGACGAGATTTACCGCGACAGCCTCGGACTGTTTAGCGCGCTGCTTCAAATGGCATAAAAAACGCAAGAGGCGATCCGGGCCTCTTGCGTTTCAGTGCATCCCTGTCGGAATTCCGTGATGGACGATCGTTTTGTACGTAAACCAACCGAATACAGCGATAGTCGCAAGGCTAAACAACAATCCAAGTACATTTTTTTCGCGCAATGTGCGGAATAATCCATAAATAGCCAAAAGCGTTACAAGCGCGAAAATAATGACCGTACCCATCTGTTTCCCCCCTTATGGCACAGTATGTACAAACGCTTTTCTTCTCCATTATTGTAGCCTTTTTTCCTTCGTTTGTCGAGGTCCATTCCCCTTTATTTTTTCCTTTGCTTGGGCGGAAAAAACGAGTAAAATAAAGCTAAAACATGCATACCATCGCTCCAATCAAGCCCGATGGATCAACAAGGTGAACCATTATTGAAATTGGACATTCATTCATGCGAAACGAGGAGGGGACGACGATGAAGTGGACGCGCATTCCTGTCGGCCCGATTCAGGCGAATGCGTATCTTTTGACGGCGGAAGACGGTTCGTGCGTCATTGTGGATCCGGGAGCGGAAGGGGCGGCGCTCGTTCGGCACATCGAAGCAAGACAGCTCACTCCGCTGGCGGTTTTGCTGACGCATGCCCATTTTGACCATATCGGCGGCATCCCGGACGTGCTCGCTCGTTGGGAGATTCCCGTCTATGTGCACAAAAATGAAACGGAATGGCTGCCCGATCCAGCGTTGAACGGCTCCCTTTATTTCGGGAGCTCGATCGCGGTCCGCTGCGCGCCGATCAGCTTGCAAGGGCCGCTGCCGCTAACGATCGGTCCGTTTGCCTTTGACGTCCGCGAAACGCCCGGCCATTCGCCAGGCAGTGTTTCGTACTATTGCCCGGCGGCGCAAATCGTTTTTTCCGGCGATGCGCTGTTTGCCGGGAGCATTGGTCGCACCGATTTGCCGGGCGGCGATCATCATCAGCTGCTCAAAAGCATCCATAATCAATTGCTGACGCTGCCGGAGGAGACGGTCGTTTTGTCGGGGCACGGGCCTGAGACGACGATTGGCGCGGAAATGGATACGAATCCGTTTTTGCACGGTTTTTCATGACCGCATCCAGCGATTCTCCCGGCTCGCGGAAAAGCGGGAGCGTGTTCGTCGGCGCGTTGCCGCCGGCTGCCGGCGTGCTTCCCTCCCCTCATTCGTTCGGGGCTGGCGGTGGAAAGAGGCGACCGTCGGTGGAAACTAGCGGCCGCCTTGCTCCTCAAGACAAAAAACCCTTCCCGGCTGCGCCAAGAAGGGTTTTGGGGGATGTTCTACCCACAATTATGGGAGGGGATATCAATAAGCTGCTACTATAAACGATATACCATTGTTTTTACGATGTCAATAGGGAAAACAGCAACCGAAAAGGAAGGAAAAGGAAATGAATGAGCTGTATAAGGAAATTGCCGCGGCGCCTCATGGGCGCGTTTCGTATGCGGATTATATGGAGTTGGCTCTTTATGACGAACGGTTTGGCTACTACATGCGCGAGCGGACGAAAATCGGCAGGGAGGGCGATTTTTTGACGAACAGCTCGTTTGCGTCCGTGTTCGGGGAGGCGATCGCTTCGTTTTTGCTGCGGCTTGTCGAGAAAGGGGGACTGCCGCCAGCCGTTTGTGAATGGGGGGGAGGCGATGGGCGGTTGGCCTTGGCCATTTTGCAAGCATGGAAACGAAAAAGTCCAGCTACATACAAAGACCTTTCGTACACGATCATCGACCGAAGCCCGTTCCATCGCCGGCGACAGCAGGAAACGTTGCAGCCGCTTTCGGACCGCGTGCGGCAATACCGCGATATGGCCGGCTGGCTCGACGCGTGTGGGCCGTTTTCCGGCATCGTGTTTTGCAATGAGTTTTTCGATGCGTTTCCTGTCCGGGTCATTGAAAAGCGGAACGGGGTTTTGTACGAGTGTTTCGTCGCCGCCCGTGACGGTCGACTTGTCGAGGAAACGGTGCCGCTCGACGATGCGGCGATCATCGAGGACTTGCAGGAGCGCGGCTTCTCCTTGGCTGAAGGCCAGCGCTTTGAAGTGCCGCTCGCGTTGAAACAGTTTTGGGCGGAAGTCGGCCCGCGCTTTCGCCGCGCGGCCATGGTGGCCATCGATTACGGATGGACGGATGAACAGCTTCGCGCTCCGGCCCGGCGGGGAGGGAGCTTGCGCGGTTATGTTCGGCACCGGTTGGTCCCCGATCCGCTCCGCCATCCCGGGGAGATGGATTTGACGTCCCACGTGCATTGGGATGCGCTCCGCTTATACGCTCGGAAGGCCGGTTGGGAAGAAGTGGCATTCGTCCGCCAAGATCGGTTTTTAGTAGCGGTCGGGTTGTTGGACGAATGGGGCCGTTCGGAAGGGGCCGGGTTGTTTTCGTCGTCGACTCGGCGGCATCGGGTGATGCGCTCGCTGATCGCCGATGACGGAATCAGCCGCTTTTTCGATGTGCTCATGATGCAGAAAGGCATCAAGCTGCCCAGCTCAGAACTTTGGGCGGCTCCGGAGTTTCTCGCTTGACAAGAGCATGGGGAGGCGGATCGGCAGAACGGGGGCTGGATCGATCGCTATCAAACGAAAAATCGGAACTTCTTTATTGCAACTTCTATAGAAGCCGGTTCTTGCCTAACTCATTCTTCTCCAAAGGCGCCTTTGTAAAGGCGCTTTTATGTCCTCAGCCATTTCAGCGGTTTTTTCATCATCGTTTTCCTCGTTTCCGGAAAGCACAGCGGTATTTTTTTCAGTAAAAAATCCCCGTGGTAGCGGACCGATTCAGTTCTGTCCGCTAGCAGGGGGATTCCGCTCACATCGCCTGTCGCGTTTTTATTCGCCCATGCCGGGCACCATCATAAAGGTCGTCCAATACGTAAACGCGGCGAAGAAAATCGTCAAATACGCGCCGAAAATGTAAATGTACATTCTCTCGGTCAGTTTTAAAAAGCCGAGGAACAAGAAAAATATCGTTTGGCCAAAAAACAGGAGCGATGTCGTATGCATGTGGCCAAGGTAAAACATGACGGCGAAAATGCCGGTCCAAAAGGCAAGCACGCGGAACATGCGGTCCATTCGGTCTCCCTCCTTTGCTAGACAATCCCACCTTACTTATTATAATGTACAATGATTCGGAATGTAAATAACGCGTTCCGGCGCCGGCGCAAAAATTGCTGTTCGCCGCCCGGCGCGGGTGGAACGAAGCAGGCTGCTACGGGCGGATGGTGAGACGATAACAGCAGCAGCGGCTACCTTTCATCATGTTTTCCGTTTCAATGAGGCGGGCATTGGCAAACAGCGCCTCAGCCATTCCCTCAAGAAAGGCGTGGTGCATGCCGCAAACCGTCTCTGGCTGTTTTTCGGCGATTTCTTTGAACGGGCAGTTGCAAAACTCGAAAGACATGGCTGTGTCCTTGACTTCACGGCGGGCTCGAGGGAGAAATCCGGCCGCTTCTGTCAGAAGGCGAATCTTTTCTTCCGAACGGAGCGCCGCGATAGTGTCGCTATGCGCTACGCGGTTGGCGATGTACTCGCGTCCGAACTCTTTTCCTGCTTCCCGCAGAACTTTCTGTCCGCTTGGCCCAAGCCCCACCAGCGTTTGAACGGCGATGTGGGCGAGGAGCTGGTAATCGCGGAACGGAAAACATAAGCTGATCACTTCATCCGACAGCCGATACCATCGGCTGGGCCGTCCTCCTTTTCCCGTTTTTTGCGTGTTTGAGACGACGAGGTTCACATCTTCCAGTTTTGTTAAGTGAAGACGAGCGACGTTCGGATGAATGCGAAATTGATCGGCGATTTCTTGCACCGAGACGTCGCGCCGGATGGTGGCCATATATTCGTAAATATGAAACCTCGTCGGGTCAGAGAGCACGCTTGTAATTTTCAGCGTTGATTCCAACGGCGATCCCTCCTAAATAAAGCATTGATACAGTTATGATAATGAAATGGTCCAAGGCGCAAAATGATTTTTGTCACGGTTTGGAGCCGGCCAAGGAAATGTCAAAAAACGTTCACAAAAAATTTTTCATTCTTAGCAGGAAAACGGTTGATTCTTGTCGAAATAAACGACATCCGAATCGAAAGGAGGAATGGTGCACTGGAGCCGATTGAACAGATCGCTAGCCGTCTCCTTGCTGAGGCCGTGCGGCGCCGCGCTTCAGACCTCCATCTTGTCCCGCGCCGCTACGATGTCGTCGTTCGCCTCCGCCTTGACGGTAGGCTGACGGAGATTGGCACGCTGACAAAGGAGACAGCGGAACGGATCATCGTTCACTTTAAGTTTTTGGCCGGTATGGATATCGGGGAGCGACGCCGGCCGCAAAGCGGCGCCATGGAAGTGAATGAACAGGGGGAAACGGTGTATTTGCGCTTATCCACGCTCCCGACCCTCTACGATGAAAGCCTCGTCATCCGCCTGCTGCCGCAGCGTTTTTCGCTGCCGCTTCGCGAACTTTCCTTATTTTCGCATTCCACCGCGCGATTGATTTCTTTGATGCAGCAACCGCAAGGACTCGTCTTGCTGACCGGGCCGACCGGCTCCGGAAAAACGACGACGCTGTACACTCTCCTTGATTGGTGCCAAGCCAACAGACAACGCAATGTGATTACCCTTGAAGATCCTGTCGAAAAACGAAACGACCGGTTTTTGCAAGTGCAAATCAATGAAAAAGCGGGCATGACGTACGCGTCAGGGTTGAAAGCGGCGCTGCGCCACGATCCTGACGTGTTGATGGTCGGCGAGATCCGCGATCAAGATACGGCGGTGATCGCCGTCCGTTCCGCCCTGAGCGGCCATTTCGTCGTGTCCACGATGCACGCCGCCGATGCGGTCGGCGCCGTTTATCGGCTGCGCGAGTTTGGCGTTTCGCCTCGGGATTTGGCTGAGACGCTGCTTGCCGTTTCTGCCCAGCGCCTCGTTGAGCTCCGCTGTCCGTTGTGCGGCGACGCCTGCCACCTGTCATGCCGCCGCCTTGGGCGCCGGCGGCGAACCGCGATCCATGAACTGCTCTACGGCGCCGCATTGGGTGAGGTGATCGATTCGCTCACTAGCGAAAGCCGAAAACGCCGCCCCGCTTACCTCACGCTGGCCCGCCTTGTCCGTAAAGGGATGGCTCTCGGCTACTTGCCGTCACATACGCTGGAACTTGTCGGAGGGGATGAACGATGAGAAAAACAGCATGGCCGCCGGCCGAGCAGGCGTTGTTTTTCACTCGGCTTGGCCGGCTGCTCGAGCGGGGGTATCCGCTCGCACGAGCGCTTGAGTTTTTGGCCATTCAGTCTTCAGCGCCGCGCCGTTTGGAGCTGGAGCGTTGTTTGCAGCGGCTGCGCGATGGCTTGCCGCTGTCCGCCGCCATGGAGGCGCTGTCCGTTGATCGCCTCGCCGTCAGCCTGCTCACGTTCGCCGAGCGGAATGGCGATTTGCCGCGCGGCCTGATGGAAGCGGGGGAAATGCTGGCCCAGAAGGCGCGCTTCCAAGAGCAGCTGCGCCGCCTCACCCGCTATCCGCTTTTCCTCTTTCTCCTGCTGCTGGTCATGCTTGCGATCGTTGAATGGTGGTTGCTGCCGCAGTTCGAGCAGGCGGCCGCCTCGTTTTCCGCTCAACGCGGGCATACCGCTCAGCTGCTGGACGTGATCGCCCACTTCCCCGCCGCACTAGCCGCTATCGCCTTGTTGGCAGCGCTCGCCGCTCTCATTTCCGCCGTTTACCTTCGCCGCTGGCCATTATCTCGTCAACTCCACTGGATGCTGCGCATACCATGGTTCGCCTCCTTTCTGAAAATGTTCCTGACCCAACTTGTGGCGCGTCAACTCGGGCGTTTGCTGCAAGCGGGGTTGTCTGTTTACGATGCGCTTGATGCGTTCAGCGAGCCGTCGTCCCCCTCGTTTTTGCAGATGGAAGGGCAGCGCATGCGCGACGGGCTGAGGCAAGGGCGGCCGCTTGATGAGCTGATCGGCGCCGCCCGCTGCTATGAGCCTGAGCTGGCGCTGGTCATCCGCCACGGCCAATCGAGCGGCGAGTTGGGGAAAGAGCTCGAGCATTACAGCGAATTTTTGCTGCAGATGATGGAACGGCGAATGGAATCGGCGTTGAAACGGGTGCAGCCTTTGCTGTTGGCGGTCGTCGGCTCAATGATTATCGGCTTGTATTTGGCGATTTTGCTGCCGATGTTTTCGATGTTGAGTGAATGGTGACGAGGTGCGCGATGAAGCGACACGATGTTCCCGCGTCTGGCGGCTGCTGGGCACGGGCGCCGCCATCCCCCTCTTTCTCCTAAAAAAACGGGTTTTGTTCCGTCTCCTGTCCGTTCTTCTCAAAAGAATCCGTCCGTTGCTATATTCCAAATGAGGCGAGGAGGAGGAATCATGAAAGAAAAGGGATTCACCTTAATTGAAATGCTAATTGTCATGGCGGTGATTTCTGTCCTGCTCTTGATTGCCATTCCGAACATGACCAAACATAATAGCATGATCCAGTCGAAAGGATGTGAGGCGTTTTTGAACACCGTGCAAGCGCAAGTGAAGGCGTATGAAATGGAGTATCACCGCGTTCCGACCGTGCAGGAGCTGGTCGCTGCCCGTTATATTAAGTCCGACCGTTGTCCAAACGGACATGCCGTGCAAATCAGTGCGGATGGTGCTGTGAGTGAGAGCGGCTCGTAACGGCGGCTTCACGCTGCTGGAAATGTTGATTGTGCTGACGGTCGTTTTGCTGCTGACGGGGTTGGCTGTTCCCGCGCTTGGCGGCGTCGTGCGCGAGCAAAACGAGATCCATATGCTCGCCGTGCTGCGCACCGATTTGTATAGCGCGCAGCAATACGCCTTAGCCCATCGGATGAAGGTCGCGGTCTTTTTTACGGAACGCGGCGCGGAGTACAAGGTGATCGAGGCAGCCAGCGGGCGGCAGGTCGCCGCCCGTTCTCTCCCGTCTCCATGGCGGTTTCAGCTAGTGACGCTGCGCAATCCGCTTGTCTTTACCGGCAACGGCAACATTGAAAGAGGAGGGACGGTTTGGGTGCAAGGAGTGAAGCAGAGCTATAAGCTGACGTTTTTGCTCGGGAAAGGACGATTTTATGTGCAAAAAATGTAGCAAAGGCTTTTTGCTCGTGGAATCGCTGCTGGCGTTGTCGCTGCTTGGGCTGACCGCCGCCGGGTTTCTGCCGCTTCTTGTGCAGATCGCCGCCGAACGGCGCAATCTAGTTCTCGAAGAGCAGGCGGATCAGCTATTGACGGTCGCGATGTATGAGCAGCCGCTTGTCGGGGAAGCGGTCGTGGTGGACGGACGAACGACGTTTCGGTTGCAAGGACGGGAGGAAGGAGAGAGAACGTGGCGCGTATGCGTGCGCTGGAACGATTACGTCGGCCGCGAGCGGGAGCGCTGCGGCTACAGCAAACGGTAGGAACGAGCGGGTTTACGTTGATCGAAGCGCTAATTTCACTGCTGGTGGCGATCATGATCACCGCCGCTGTTCCGCTGCTTTTGTCCGCCCGCGTGCTAGGAACGGCGGCGATTGACGGGTTTTCGCCGCTTGAGTGGCGCTTGTTTTTGCAGCAGCTGCGGATCGAGATGAATGAAACAGAGCGCTGGTCGGTCGATGGGGACGTCTTCTATTTGCAAAAGTGGAGCGGTGAGACGGTCCGTTTTTTGCTCGCGACGCGGCGGGCGGAATTGATTCGCCAGGTGAACGACGCCGGCTATGAAACGGCGCTTCGCCATGTGCGCGCCGTCTCTTATCGCACCGGTGCCCGCGGCTTGTTTGTGACGGTGGTCGCTGACGATGGAACGGTTTGGGAGGCGTTTGTCGCCCGCGCGTTTTAGCGAGAAAGGCGACATTGGTCGTGAAAAAAACGTAGCGGCAAAAGAGGGGAGAAGATGGAACGGCAAGCAGGTGTCATTTTTCCGTTCATCGCCGTGGTGGCGATGCTGTTTTCGTGTGCTGTGGCGAACGCCTTGCTTCTGTATGAAGCGGAGCGGCAAGCGGCTGAGGCGGCCCGGCAGGCGGCAGAAGCGGAGGAGTTGGTGCAGATGGCGGTCGTTGATGTCAAAGCGCAGATCGCGGCAGCGTCGTTGTCGACGGCCGGGCAAGAAGGGGAATGGGCTTATCCGCGCGGGGTTGCCGCCTATCGCTGGGAAAGGAAAGACAAAACGAGCGTTCGGGTCGTGTTATCGATCCGCTCAACATCCGGGCTTCAGCGCGCGGTGACGTTCACCGTCGTGCTGCCGGCGCTCAATATTACGGAGTGGAGGGAGGGGAACGGTTAAAAAAGGAAGAAGGAGGGAAAACTGAAGGGGGAGGGATTCGATGGCTGTGAACGATTACGTCAAGTTTGTCACCCAACAGCTTGTCGCTTACATGGATATGCCGAAAGAGGAGCGAAGGAAGCGACGGCAATCGCGGAAACAAGAGCGCCCTCCGCTCTCGTACCATTTGTTTGGCATGGTTCCGTTTTCGCTCCGTCTCTTATTTCGCCGCCGTGCGCGGTGAAAGTCCGCCGGCTGACTGCCGGCGGACTGATTTTGGTTGGGCGAGTGGTACCGTTTCGCTCCGCCCGGGGGCTGGAAGCGTCTTTCCATGTTGCGGAGCCGCAGGAGATCGTCATCGGTTCGGTCGTTTGCGAGACGGAAGTGTCTTTCCATGTTGCGCAGCCGCGCCGTTTTTTACGGTTGGCGGGGCAGCAAGTAAAACAAGCCGCCGTTGACGATGGAAACGATGATGCGCGGCTTGTATTGTTTTTCGAGCGCCTCTTTTTCAATATAGTAGCATTCCGGTTTTTCCTCACAGTCTTTGTAAAATTCATCGAGCAACGCCAAATCGTCAGCCCAGCGCCGGCGCGCTTCCTCCGCCCACGTGTGATCGTCCGCACCGATGCGGCTCTCGATGTATTGTTCAAGGCGACCGATGCCGCTTCGAGGTTTAATGAGCGGAGAAATCGTGAAACAATAATCGGGAATTTTCGGCGTCAGCCGCCGCTCACGCAGCCGTTCGTGAAACGACTCGACGATCGTTCCGCTGATGAGATGGATGCCAAGCGAAACGATCTCATCTTTTTTTCGGTCGCATTCATACGAAATCACCACGTTCATGCCAAGCCATGGATGAAGGGCGGCGTTTCCGTTTAAGGGCGCGTTTGGCTCCTCATACAGGCGGATGAAGCTGCCGCGTTTTTGCGCCGAGCGAAACAGCTGATGCAAGCGGGGCGCGCCGAAATGGAGGCGTTCTCCTTTCAGTTTGTCTGTTCGTTCATTGGCGCGGGTGATGAGCGTGAGCTGCATCGGCTGCGGGACGCCGCCCGTCCGTTCGATGTAATGCCAGTAAAACGGTCGATTCATCAGCTCCTTGTCCATTTCCGCCGTCAGTTGAACGGTGAGGTAATCATCATGGGCTTCTAGGAGCGCGCAGCCATTGGCTGTAAAGTAACGTTCCACAAAGCGGCGGATTTCATGTTGCTGCATGGCGTTGTCCTCCTTCTCTTCGCAGCTGTTCTGCCAGTTCGATCATCGCTATAATGTTCTCCATTTTAATTTTCATTTCCCCTTCGCTCCGTGAGTGGACGATCGCGTCTTCCAAGTAATGTTCAAGGTTAGTGAGGTTCATCTTCGCCAAAATGTCGTCCAGCTCGCCGACGACCCGCTCAAATAAGCGGATTTTTTCATACAGAAGCGTTAAAATATGCTCTTCGACCGTCTGTTTGACGGCAAAATTGTAAATATAAACGTCATCCGTCTGGCCGAGGCGGTGGACGCGGCCGATTCGCTGCTCAAGGCGCATCGGGTTCCACGGCAAGTCGTAGTTGATGACATGGCGGCAAAATTGCAAGTTGATGCCCTCGCCGCCCGCCTCGGTGGCGATGAACACTTGGGCGTGGTGTTTAAACAGTTCCTGCATCCAGTCTTTTTTGCCGCGCCGGAAGCCGCCGCGAAACGGGACGGACGAGATGCCGTGCTGCTTTAAAAACCATTGCAAATACAGCTGTGTCGCCCGATATTCGGTGAAAATAATGACTTTGTCATTGATCGAGCGGATGAGCTCAAGCGCTTTTTCCGCTTTGGAGTTCGTCGTGACGGCGTTGATTTTTTCCAAAACGCGCTCAAGCGGTTCTGGAACTGCTTCACCGCATTTGTCGATCATGTTTTTGATCGTGAGAAACAACGCCTCGCGGCTGCTGCACGCCTCGCGAAGCAGCGTAATGAGCGAAAACGATCCGGCGAACGATGCATGACGGAGCGCTTTTACCGCCTCATACAGCTCGCGCTCTTCATCGGTAAACTCGATCAGCACCGGCTCGACGTGGCGCTTTGACCATTCGATCGGCGTGTCGGCGCGGCGGTTGCGGATCATCACTTTGTTGACGAGCGCTTTTAAATGGTCGTTCGCCTGCACCGCCCGCGTTTTGCCGTATGTGTTCGCAAACTGTTCGGCGCTGCCTAAATGGCCGGGCTTCAGGAGCGAGACAAGGTTGAAAATTTCTTCGATCCGGTTTTGAATCGGTGTGGCCGTCAGCAGCAAGCAAAACTTCTTTTTTAAATTTTGCACAAACTCGTAGTTTTTCGTTTTGTTGTTTTTCAGTTTGTGCGCCTCGTCAATGATGATCATATCGTACGGCTGCTCATAGATGATGTCGCGGTGCGGCGGCTTTTTCGCCGTATCGATCGAGGATACGACGATGTCGCACTGCTCCCAGACGTAGCTTTTTTTCTGTTGGACGGCTGGAATGAAAAACTTTTCGTTCAACTCTCTCACCCATTGCGAAACAAGGGAGGCGGGAACGAGAATGAGCGCTTTTTTGACAAGTCCGCGAATCATATATTCTTTCAAGATGAGACCGGCTTCGATCGTTTTTCCAAGGCCGACTTCATCCGCTAAAATGGCTTTGCCGTTCATTTCCTCGACGACGCGGCGCGCCACTTCAAGCTGGTGCGGCAGAATCGTTACATGCGGCAAATGTTTCGGCGCCTGCAAGCCGTCAAATTCCGGAACGATCAAATGATGGGCAGCTTCCAGCGCCAGTTCGTACATTTCCCAGCTCGCCCACGGTCCGTCCTTTTCCACGCGCTCGAGAAATTCCTCCTTCCATGTCCGATCCATTTCCAAATCGATATTCATGGCGATCCCCTTCCCTCATGACGAATGTTTATCAGTCAAAGAGATAGTATGTTAAATAAAAAAGAGAACATTTTGGACTTCAATTCCTAATAAAGTTCGATCATTTCCTATTGCCCTCGGGCTGTCGTTAATGGTAGTATAAATTTAGAACATTCACATGACTTGTTGCTGAGGGCGTTTGTTAGTATGCCCGTTTTGGAAAAAAATATCGCGTAGCGGATGACGGCAAGGGGAGAGACTACGGAATGTAGCGCCGAAGGAGCAAGCGAAAACGCGAATCTCTCAGGCAAAAAGACTCTTGCTTGACGCAGCTCTGGAGAGCGCCTGCGTTCGCGCAGGCCACCCAAGAGGAAACCGATCGGCCCCGCGGACCGGAAACGGACGCGCCAGCCGGCCGGCGGGAAACTTTCAGGTGCCAGGACAGAGCCCCCTTTGATCGAAAGGGTGGAGTCTGTCTTTTTTTCTGCGATCGACGACAAGGAGGGAATGAGATGCTGAAGCGCACGCCGCTTTTTCCGGCGTATGCCCGCTATGGCGCCAAAACGATTGAATTCGGCGGCTGGGAAATGCCGGTGCAGTTTTCCAGCATTAAAGAAGAGCATGAAGCCGTACGGACGCGTGCCGGGCTGTTTGACGTGTCGCATATGGGGGAAATCGCCGTCCGCGGCCGCGGAAGCCTCGCGTTTTTGCAAAAGCTGATGACGAACGACGTCGCCAAACTGCGGCCTGGCCGGGCGCAATATGCGCTTATGTGTAATGAGAACGGCGGCACGGTCGATGATTTGCTCATCTATCAAAAAGGGGAAGACGACTATTTATTGGTTGTCAACGCCGCCAATACCGAAAACGACTTTGCTTGGCTGAGCGAGCATGCCGAGGGGGACGTCGAGCTTGAGGATGTATCGGCGGAGACGGCCCAGCTGGCTTTGCAAGGGCCGGCGGCCGAACGCGTGCTGCAAACGTTGACCGATTTCGACTTGACGGCGCTGCGCCCGTTTTCGTTCGCTGACGGCGTCGAAGTTGCGGGCATGAAGGCGCTCGTTTCGCGCACCGGCTATACCGGCGAGGACGGGTTTGAACTGTACTGCCGCGCCGAAGACGCCGCCGCGCTATGGGAGGCGATCCTCGACGCTGGAGCTCGTGACGGCGTTCTTCCATGCGGATTGGGCGCGCGCGATACGCTCCGGTTTGAAGCGTGTTTGCCGCTTTACGGTCAAGAGCTGTCCACCGCGATTTCACCAATTGAAGCCGGGCTCGGCTTTGCCGTCAAGACGGAAAAAGAGCCGCCGTTTATCGGCCAAGCGGTATTGAAACGGCAAAAAGAGGAAGGGCCGCCGCGCCGGCTCATCGGCATTGAAATGATCGACAGAGGCATTCCGCGCCACGGATACGTTGTCTTTGCCGATGGCGAAGAGGTCGGGTTTGTCACGACCGGCACGCAGTCACCAACCTTGAAGAAAAACATCGGCTTAGCCTTGGTGAAAGCGGAGGTGGCCGCCATCGGCCGGGAGGTCGAGGTGGACATCCGCGGCAAGCGGCTGAAAGCGAACATCGTGCCGATTCCGTTTTACAGGCGGGCTAAGTGACGATTCCAAAGCGACAAGGAAAGGGGAAAACGCAGTGCTCCATCGTTATTTGCCGATGACGGAAGAAGACAAACAGGAGATGCTGAAGACGATCGGCGTTGCCTCGATTGATGAGTTGTTTGCTGATATTCCGGAACAAGTTCGCTTCCGCGGCAAGCTGAAGGTGAAACCGGCCAAATCGGAGCCGGAGCTGTGGAAAGAGCTTGCAGCCTTGGCGGAAAAAAACGCCAACATCAAACAATATGTTTCCTTTTTAGGAGCCGGGGTGTACGACCATTCCATTCCGGCTGTCGTCGACCATGTCCTGTCGCGCTCTGAATTTTATACGGCGTATACGCCGTATCAACCGGAAATTTCCCAAGGCGAGCTGCAGGCGATTTTTGAGTTTCAGACGATGGTGTGCGAGCTGACGGGCATGGATGTTGCCAACTCGTCGATGTATGACGGCGGCACGGCGCTTGCCGAAGCGGTGCTGCTAGGCGCCGCGCATACGAAGCGCAAAAAAGTGCTCATCTCCACCGCCGTTCATCCGCAGTATCGAGAAGTTGTGCGCACGTATGCGAAAGGTCAGAAGCTTGAGGTGAAAGAAATTCCGTATGACGGCGGCATCACCGACCTTAAGGCGCTTGAAGCGGAAATGGGGGATGATGTGGCGTGCGTTGTCGTCCAATATCCGAACTTTTTTGGTCAAATCGAGCCGCTGAAAGCGATCGAGCCGCTCGTTCATGAAAAGAAAAGTGTATTCGTTGTCGCCAGCAACCCATTGGCGCTTGGCGTGCTGACGCCGCCAGGAGCGTTTGGCGCCGACATCGTCGTCGGGGACATGCAGCCGTTTGGCATTCCGACGCAGTTTGGCGGTCCGCATTGCGGCTATTTCGCCGTCAAAGCGCCGCTCATGCGAAAAATTCCAGGGCGGCTCGTCGGGCAGACGACCGATGAGGACGGGCGCCGCGGGTTTGTCTTGACGCTTCAAGCGCGCGAGCAGCACATCCGCCGCGATAAGGCGACATCGAACATTTGCTCCAACCAAGCGTTAAACGCCTTGGCCGCTTCCGTAGCGCTCTCGGCGTTCGGCAAGCGGGGCGTGAAAGAAATGGCGGTGATGAATATGCAAAAGGCGCATTACGCGAAACGCGAGCTTGAAAAACGCGGGTTGTCGTCGCCGTTTGCCGGCCCGTTTTTCAACGAGTTCGTCGTCCGGCTCGGTCAGCCGGTTTCTGATGTGAACGATCGCCTGCTCGAAAAAGGGATCATCGGCGGCTATGACCTCGGCCGCGACTATCCAGAACTTTCCGGCCATATGCTGATTGCGGTGACGGAAGTGCGGACAAAAGAAGAAATCGATCGGTTTGTCAATGAATTGGGGGATGGCCATGCGTAATGATCAACCGCTCATTTTCGAACGAAGCAAGCCGGGGCGCATCGCCTACAGCCTACCGGCGCTTGACGTGCCGGCTGTCGATGTCAGCGAGCTCGTGCCGGCCGACTACTTGCGCACCGAAGAGCCAGAGCTGCCGGAAGTGTCGGAGCTTGACTTAATGCGCCACTACACGGCGCTGTCGAGACGAAACCACGGCGTTGATTCCGGCTTTTACCCGCTCGGGTCGTGCACGATGAAATACAATCCGAAAATCAACGAAAACGTCGCCCGCCTCGCCGGGTTTGCCCACATTCATCCGCTTCAGCCGGAAAAGACGGTGCAAGGGGCGCTTGAGTTGATGTATGATTTACAAGAGCATTTAAAAGAAATCACCGGCATGGATGCCGTCACCTTGCAGCCGGCGGCCGGCGCCCACGGCGAGTGGACCGGGCTGATGATGATCCGTGCTTACCATGAAGCAAACGGCGACTTCAACCGGACGAAAGTGATTGTCCCGGATTCAGCGCACGGCACGAACCCGGCGTCAGCGACGGTCGCCGGTTTTGAGACGGTGACGGTCCAATCGACGGCCGACGGACTTGTCGATTTAGAAGACTTAAAGCGCGTCGTCGGTCCGGATACAGCGGCGCTTATGCTCACGAATCCGAATACGCTCGGGCTGTTTGAAGAGCAGATCGTCGAAATGGCTGAAATCGTCCACGCAGCCGGCGGCAAGCTGTATTATGACGGCGCGAATTTAAACGCGATTCTTGGCAAGGCGCGCCCGGGGGACATGGGCTTTGACGTCGTTCATTTGAACTTGCATAAAACGTTCACCGGCCCGCATGGCGGCGGAGGCCCAGGCTCCGGCCCGGTCGGGGTGAAAGCGGACCTCATTCCGTTTTTGCCGAAGCCGGTCATCGAAAAAGGAGAAAACGGCTATGATCTCGATGACGACCGCCCGCAGTCGATCGGCCGCGTCAAGCCGTTTTACGGCAATTTCGGCATCAACGTCCGGGCGTACACGTACATCCGCTCGATGGGGCCGGACGGCTTAACGGCGGTGAGCGAGTACGCTGTGTTAAACGCCAACTATATGATGCGGAGGCTTGCCGACTATTACGATTTGCCGTATGACCGCCATTGCAAGCACGAGTTCGTCCTGTCGGGACGCCGGCAAAAGAAACTCGGCGTCAGAACGCTCGATATTGCCAAGCGGCTGCTTGATTTCGGCTTCCATCCGCCGACGATTTACTTCCCGCTCATCGTCGAAGAGTGCATGATGATTGAGCCGACGGAGACAGAGTCAAAAGAGACGCTCGACGCGTTTATTGACGCCATGATCCAAATTGCCAAAGAGGCGGAGGAAAATCCGGAAATCGTTCAAGAAGCCCCGCATACGACTGTGGTCAAGCGATTGGATGAAACGACCGCGGCCCGCAAGCCGATTTTGCGCTATCAAAAACCAAAACATAGCGACAACTGACGTTTGATTATTGATGAGTGCTCGCTCCCCAACGGAGCGGGCCGTTTTGTTCGCTGGCGTTGACAGAACAAGAGAGTTAGTTTAATATATAAACTAATGGTTAGAAATGAACAAAGGGGGAGAGGAACATGCGGTATCGGCAGTTGGGGAACACTGATCTGCGGGTCAGTGAGCTCAGCTTTGGCACATGGGCGCTCGACGGCTTGAATGAAAAAGCGGATGGCCAAGAAGCCCACACGGCAGGAATCGACGGATGCAGCACAGCCATAGTGAAGCGCCTCTGCCCTTTCGCAAGACATATCCGATCAATCCAATGAAAAGGGTGACAGAGACGTGAGGACAGGAAACATTACGCTCGTCAAAAAAATGAATAAACAGCTCGTTTTGAAATTGATTCGCGAAAAGCATCCGATTTCGCGCGCCGACATTGCGAAAACGACCGGTTTAAACAAAGCGACCGTTTCCGCGCTTGTGGATGAACTGATCGCCGAGCATTTCGTTCATGAAAGCGGCATCGGCGAGTCAACGGGCGGGCGCCGGCCGCTCATGCTTCGCTTTAACGCCGATGCCGGTTCGCTAGTTGGCATTGAGCTTGGCGTCAACTATTTGTACGCCGTGCTGACGAACTTAAACGCGGAAATCATTTGGGAGCAGCGCCGTTCGTTTCGTCCGACGGAGGGGCAGGAAGCGATCGTCGGTGAGATGGCCGAGCTCATTGAAGCGGCGATCCGCCGGGCGCCCGCGACGCCGTATGGGGTGATGGGCATCGGCATCGGCGTGCCGGGCGTGGTTCACACCGAAAGCGGGACGGTCGTTTTTGCGCCCAACTTGCGCTGGGGAGATGTCGCCCTCGCTTCGGCGTTGCAAAAACGGTGGCCGCACCATCCGATTATCGTCGAAAACGAGGCGAAGCTGGCGGCGCTTGGAGAAAAATGGTTTGGCGCTGGCAAAGAGTTTGCCCATTTTGTTTACATCAGCGCCGGCATCGGCATCGGCGCCGGCGTCGTTTTGCAGCACCAACTGTATCGCGGGGTAAACGGGCTGGCTGGCGAAATTGGCCATCATACGATCGATTTAAACGGAATCCGCTGCAGCTGCGGCAACATCGGCTGCTGGGAGATGTACGCTTCTGAAAAATATATTGAGCGGCGGCTAGCCGAGCAAGGGCGTTCCGAATGGCTCGGCGACCGTTTTTCTGTCGCGGCGATGGCGCTGGCCGCCGAGAGCGACGAGCAGCTGGCGCGCATTTTGGAGGAAGCGGGCCGCTATCTTGGCATCGGATTGCTGCAGACGGTGTATGCCTACAACCCGGAAGCGGTCATCATCGGCGGTTCGCTCGCCCAAGCCGGGGAGCACGTGCTTGACCCGGCGCGCCAAGAAGTGAAGCGGCGCATTCTTGTGAAAAAAGAAAGCGAGCCGTATATCATTCCGTCGGAGTTGAAGGAAAAAAGCTGCGCGATTGGCGCTGCCGCTTCCGTATTAGAGGCGGTCGTCCTGCCGCCGGAATTTGAGCCGGCGCTTCCGGCACCGCAGGCAAAGCAAGGCTGATTCCCCCGCTTTTTCCGCACCGAAAGCGAGGGGCGGCCTTGAAGGCCGGCGGAAAGGGAAACGAACGAAAAGGGGCTCGTCGCTTTCGAGCCCCTTTGGTTGTCGACGGGCGGCTACGCCTTTTTCTTTACTTTCCCCGTCCATGTTTTGAATCCGCCCTTTAAATGATACAAATGGCGGTATCCTTTTCGATACAGCATTTGCGCGGCCCGCCCGCTGCGCAGCCCGTTTTGGCAGTACAAATAAATCGGCTGATCTTTGCGCAGTTCTTTCATGCGCATGCGCAGCTGCGTGAGCGGAATGTTGCGCGCTCCTAAAATATGTCCAGCCGCAAATTCGTCCGGCTCGCGGACATCGACGAGTTGCGCTTTTCGGTAGCCGGCGCGGAATTCTTCTTCGGTCAACGCTTTGACGATTCTCCGCTGCCATAAATAGGTGATGAGCGAATATACGATGATCGCCCCGAGAATGATGAGCAGCGCTTTCACGCCTCACGCCTCCTTTCCCTTCGTCCACTATTCCTATTATATAGAGTCGCCCGTAGAAAGCAAAGTCTTTTCGTGATGCCATTTTTCTTTCCTTGACTGACGTTGTTTGCTAAACTAGTAGGGGCGGCCCAACGCCTCTTTCTCAAGAACGCAAGGGGCCGGAAGCAAGGAATGACAGAGAAGGTGGAACGATGGCAAAAGAAGTATGGCGCTTTATTGATTCAGGCGATTGTCCTCCGGCGTTTAATATGGCGCTGGATGAAGCGCTTTTGGATTGGCACAGCCAAGGAAAAATTCCGCCGACGGTTCGTTTTTACGGCTGGAATCCGCCAACCTTGTCGATCGGCTATTTTCAAAAAGTCGAAAAAGAGATCGACTTAGAGGCGGTGAAACGGCACGGCCTCGGTTTTGTCCGCCGTCCGACCGGCGGGCGCGGCGTTTTGCATGACAAGGAACTGACCTACAGCGTCATCGTCTCGGAATCGCATCCGGCGATGCCGCCGACTGTGACGGAGGCGTATCGCGTCATTTCCCAAGGCATTTTGGAAGGGTTTCGTTTCCTTGGGCTCGATGCGTATTTTGCCGTGCCGAAAACGGAAGAAGAAAAAGCGGATTTGCGCAGCCCGCGTTCCGCTGTTTGCTTTGACGCGCCGTCATGGTACGAGCTGGTCGTCGAGGGGCGAAAAATCGCCGGCAGCGCGCAAACGCGGCAAAAGGGCGTCATTTTGCAGCACGGATCGATCTTGCTTGATCTCGACGAAGAACTGCTGTTCAGTTTGTTTAAATACCCGAACGAGCGGGTGAAAGAGCGGCTGCAGCGCGATTTTAAAAAGAAGGCGGTTGCCATCAACGAACTGACGAGCCGGACGGTGACGATGGAAGAAGCGAAGGCAGCGTTTTACAAAGGATTTGAAAAAGGATTGAATATCGTGCTAGAGCCGTATACGCTGACGGCCGAAGAGCGCGAATATGTGGAAACGTTGGCGCGAACGAAATATGAAAGCGATGAATGGAACTTCAAGCGCTGAGCAGCGGTGTGGTCAATCGTTCGTTTTCCGGCAAAAATGGCGGCACTCCCCTGTTTTTCGCCGTGGTTAGCTTTTTTTGCTTGACAAAAACGACATGATTTGTT
>NZ_JPYA01000055.1 GCF_000750005.1 Geobacillus icigianus
TTTCGAACCTGAAAGGGAAGCTTCGGTAAAAACACAGGCTTAATTAATCTATCAAACAGATCAGGATCAACAATTTTGGGAGACGAAATAGATTTGTTAAATAAAATCGTACTTTCCTGTACTATCGTATCAATCACTTCTTTCAACATCGGGGCATTCTGACCATTAGTAATATAAAATTCGCCACCAATATGTTCATTATGAACTAAAGCAAAAATAACCTCCGCTACTATATCTTGTGGAACAATATCAAGAATAGAATGTGGAAGACCTGGTAACATAGGAAGCTTTTCTTCCATTATCAATCGGCTTAGTAAATGAAATCCTTGCAACGTTGACACTGTTCCATGATGAGAATCACCAATAATTATTGAAGGTCTGATAATCGTTGCTTTAACCAAACTGTCTTTAACAATTTTTTCAGCCAATCTTTTTGAGATTTCATAAAAATTACGTTGTTTACCAAAGCGATTTGCATTTGGGAAATCATAAACATATGCCGTACTGACATGGTAAAGAGGAGCATCTGCGTCTCTAGACAAGGTTACAATATTCTTAGTTCCCACAACATTTGTATTTTCAATAATTTCTTTCCTTTCACTAAAATCTGTAATGGCCGCCATATGAATAATGACATCAATTTGTTTACATAATGTTTGGTATTCGTTATAAGTAAGTCCCAATTGTTTTTTGGTAATATCACCTTTTATTGAGATAACACCATGTTCCTTAAAAGGAGTTTTATGAATTAAACAAATAACTTGGTATTCTTTTAATTTAGAAATAAGGGCTCTACCCAATAAGCCTGTGGCACCGGTCAAAAAAACCGTCTTAAAAGTTTTCATTTGTCATCGTTCCTCTCTCGCTTTTTCAGTGGAAGGCCCGTTATCAAAATCAAACTGTATGCCCATAATAACCAAGAGCCAAAATATCGGTCCGATTCTACAGGTAAATTAGTAAACACTCTTGGAAAGACAGTTAACACAATCGTATCAATTAACATACCGGGAAGTGCAATAAACATAGCAGCTTTTAAACGTTCATCTTTTGTTAAACCTTTAAAGTTATATAGCGGATAAGTTAATAAAAAAATTAAAG
>NZ_JPYA01000056.1 GCF_000750005.1 Geobacillus icigianus
CCTTTCCGAGACCGAAGAAGCTCCAGGCCGGAAGAGAGGTCTTGCTGAGATTCGGCGATGCTGTATACGCAGGCGAACAGCACCACGGCCCAATACCGTTTCACCGCCCGAATGTGACGAACACGGTACCCATCGAGCTTCAGCTGGTCTTTGGCCTGCCGGAAAAAGCATTCGATCGTCCAGCGCTGGGCATCGTAACGCAAGATGTCTTCGTCACTCAGCTTCCGGTCGGTGCTCAAGTGATCCGGTGTCATCGGTTGATCTGCCTTCCAAGCCAGCAGCACCACCGCGTCATCAAGACCGTTGAGCGCGCCTTCGTAGCGGTAGACATGATCACGCTCGTTCCCCACCGTGACGAGGCGGGTGTCGTTGGGCTCGATATAGCGGGCGAACTTCTTCGCTTGGATGGCGATGCCTTTCGGGTAGAGAATCCGGTTCGTCTTGAGCATGGCGATGACATCGAATCCTTGTTTCAGACAGGCTTCGATGAGCGCTTGGGACGGATACCACGCATATCGGCCGAGTCCACTTTTCTTTGAGCGAGGAAAGCCTCTCGATCGCTAGGTCGATCTTGCTTCTTCCCGCCGTCTTGTCATACAAACGAAAGGCGAACGGAAACGCTTGCGTGAAGGTGTGCACCATCCGCCAAACGAGCGAATGCCCCCAGACGGATGGATGATCGTTGTGCGAGTAGTGCCAATCACACCCTTGAATGGCGTGGGCGGCCCGTGACGAAGGCTTCGTTTTTTGGCGAATGGGATCATCAATCGAAACAAAAAGGGGTTGATTCTCCCGTTTGGCCAGGCGTTCGATCTGGCGAAGGATCCATTCTTGCAGCTTCTCAAGCAGTTTTTCCTCGTTCCAAGGGCTTTTCGTGAAAAAGTGGCTCAGTGTCGTTCGATGATTCGGGTGAAAATCCCTGAACATCCCTTGGTCGTCAAGGTATCGACAAGATGAACGAGATGCTTGATGACCGGTTTCGAGAAATCAAGCGCCAATCCCAGCGTCATGAAAAATGGGTGGATTCCTTAATGATGTGTTCATCGATTCCTAAGACATGAACCTCCTTGTGGGTAGTTTGAGCACATCTATTTTACTTAAGGAATCGGGTTCATGTCTCCTTTTTTGTTTAGTTGTCAATTTATGTTAGCAAATTTGCTCATCTACAGTTAATTAAGATCATCATAAACCACGTACACATCCCAACCCTCGAAAAAATAGGTGTTTCAAAGTATGAAAGAAAGAGTTGTTTGTTAAATATATTTAAGATAGATGGAGGGTGGTTTTATGTCAAGAAAAAGCTGGGAGTTTTTTATTCTGTTCAACAAAGAAGTTTTTTATAAGAAAAAG
>NZ_JPYA01000057.1 GCF_000750005.1 Geobacillus icigianus
GTGGGTCCCGTGGGTCCAGCAGGTCCTGTGGGTCCCGTGGGCCCTGTGGGTCCCGTGGGTCCAGCAGGTCCTGTGGGTCCCGTGGGTCCAGCAGGTCCTGTGGGTCCAGCAGGCCCTGTGGGTCCTGTGGGTCCAGCAGGTCCTGTGGGTCCCGTGGGTCCAGCAGGTCCTGTGGGTCCAGCAGGTCCTGTGGGTCCCGTGGGTCCTGTGGGTCCAGCAGGTCCTGTGGGTCCAGCAGGTCCTGTGGGTCCCGTGGGTCCTGTGGGTCCAGCAGGTCCTGTGGGTCCTGTGGGCCCTGTGGGTCCAGCAGGTCCTGTGGGTCCTGTGGGTCCAGCAGGTCCTGTGGGTCCCGTGGGTCCAGCAGGTCCTGTGGGTCCTGTGGGTCCAGCAGGTCCTGTGGGTCCAGCAGGCCCTGTGGGTCCTGTGGGTCCTGTGGGTCCCGTGGGCCCCGTGGGTCCAGCAGGTCCTGTGGGTCCAGCAGGTCCTGTGGGTCCTGTGGGTCCCGTGGGCCCTGTGGGTCCCGTGGGTCCATATAATTTTATGATTGGCGTCTGGATACAGCATAAAGGGGAAAGACATTTTATCCGAATAGGATGGCGGTTAGACAAATAACAAAACCTCCTTATCATTAAAGTGTTATTGATCCGTTTGAGGGAACGTACTATGGATAGAAAGGATAGACTCTAACAAGCATTGATTGTGCAGCACGTCTGGATGATCGGGAACATATTCCTTGGCTTTTTCATTATGTTTGTATGCCAGTTCATATTCACCTAAATAGAAGTAGCATACACAGAGTTGCAAGTGGGGAAGCCAAGTCCAGCAAGCGTGATGAATGAATCCCCAGCTGTCGGAGGGTATCGTCAGTTGAGTTGCTAAATTATACCAGAACACTGCAAGGCGATGTTTTTTCTTCTTGAGAAAATAGTAGCCCAATCGGCAGCAACACTCAGCGCGGGGGGTGTCGTATTCAAAAGATTGGTACACATATCGTAGCGCTTGTTTTTCATCTCCAAGTGCATAAAAACAATCCGCTAGTCTTCCACAGGCTGCGATGCAATCTTCCACCCATCCTTTTTTTGTTTGCAAAAATTGTTCATAATATGAGATAGCTCGCTCATATTGTTGTTGGTCGAATAGCTCATTGGCGAAGTAAAACAAATCCCTTGGTGATAGTTCCTTTCCCTGTGCTAGTTGTTTTTCGTAAATTTTTAAATTTCGATCGGAATGATTATGAATTGGTTGATGAAGCACCGTGATGTCACTGTTAAGAATCTTTCCCCATACTTCTAAGTATTCATGAACCATGCCATGCCATCTGAAATGATTGGAACGCTTGACTAGACGGTTGCGCCGAACGCTGGAGATGGTTGTCCCGCGTTCATCTCTGGCTAGGCTGTAGATCATAGTTACAGAATCGATATCAGATGGAAGCGTGCATTTCAATGAAAGAAATTTTTCTTGGTCTTCGCTCAATAGCACGTCGTCAGCATCCAACCAAAAAATATAATCCATTGTAGCATGAGAAAACGCGAAGTTTCTGGCGGCGGAAAAATCATCATTCCAAGGAAAATCGATGATTCGCGCTCCGTAGCCTTGAGCGATTTCTTTAGTGCGATCAGTGGATCCTGTATCCACAATAATGATCTCGTCCACTAAATGTCGAACGCTATCTAAACAGCGGGCAAGCACGCTTTCTTCATTTTTGACAATCATGCAAAGGCTGATGGTGATCATCCATCTTGCACCTCTCTTTCAACGATGGATAACGGTGTGTTTAATCATATGAAACGTACAACAAAGTGCTTATGCGAATGTCATGTATGATTTTGGAAATCGAGGAATGGGCTAGACCGTGAGGGGATACATGTGAAAGTGGAAAGGGGAAGACTTAGGTATAATGTCCTATACATAAACATGAAAAAGAAAGGGTGTCCTGTCCACTTTTCTTGTCTTGATTGTCAGAAGGAGACGAGGCGGCAATGTTTTTTTTGGAAAGGATGATCTTTTTTATTTACAACGTAACAATGTTATGTTACATTTTGGTTGTGAGGGAGGTGAACTGCTCATGGAACAGGAATTGATTTCGAAAAAAGAACTGCTTGAGCTGACCGGCATTTCATACGGCCAGCTGTATCGCTGGAAGCGGAAAAAGCTGATTCCGGAAGAATGGTTTATTCGCAAATCGACATTCACTGGGCAGGAGACGTTTTTTCCGAGAGAAAAAATCTTGGCTCGCATTGAGAAAATCAAGGAGCTGAAGGATGAGCGGTCTCTCGATGAGTTAGCGGCGATGTTTGCCCCTGATCCGGCGACGGTCGTCATGACGAAAGAAGAAATCGTAAAACGTCACATTGTTTCGGATGTCGTGTTGCAATTATTGAATGACGAGTTGAGCGATCGAAACGATGTTTCGTTTGTGCAGCTTCTTGCTCTTTATCTTGTTGATCGGTTGCTTCTCTCCGGCGAGATTAGCATGGAAGAGGGAAAAACCATATGGAAGATGTTTGAGAGCCATTATCCAAAACTGCAAGGAAAATCATGCGAGCTGATCGTCCTCCGTAAAATGGGAGTGGCGACTTGCTTTTTGGCGGAAGGGGCAGTCAACTTGTACATCGAAGAAGGAGCAAAGCTCGCAGTGCGGCTGCATGTGCCGGCATGCATTGAAGAGTTAAAGCTGAAGCTTTCGGAGGGATGAGAAATGGAGCGGCGTGATTTGGTCATTGCCGGAACGGGGCATGCGTCCGGCGGGCTGTACAGCTTGGTGAAATTATCGGGGAATGGAAAACTGTATGGTGACCTCGATTGCCTAGAGATGCAAGTGCAAGGAAATGCGGCCGTCGAAGGAAGCGTGAAAGCCAACAACGTTCATATTGCCGGAAACGGTCGTGTGACAGGTGGGATGGCGTGCGAGTGGATGAAAGTGAGCGGGAGTGTAAAAATTGGAGAACATGTGCAATGCCAGGAGGCGACGGTTCGCGGCCACGGCGTGGTGAAAGGCTCATGCACGGCGGAGACGATCCGTGTCCATGGCGAGCTCGACGTTGGTGGTGACTGTTCGGCCGAGCGGATGGAGGTCGAAGGGCATTTCTCCGTTGGCGGGCTGTTGAACGCAGGCTATATCGAAGTAAAGCTGGTTGGTCCGAGCCGCGCTACGGAGATCGGCGGGGAAACGATTATGGTAAAGAGGCAAGGAGGTTCGCTGTTCAAAAAATGGTTTTTTCCAGCGGAGTTGACCGCCGATGTGATCGAAGGGGATGTCATTCATCTCGAACATACTACGGCGAAAACGGTGCGCGGCAACCGCGTGACGATCGGGCCGGGATGTCACATCGAGCGGGTCGAGTACCGAGAAGCATTGGAATGCGATGAAGAGGCGAAAATCGGAACCATAGAGAAAGGGTGAGAACGATGGCGGCGAGAAATTTGACCATTAACGGATCGGCGTTTTTGGGCGGCGGCACGTTCCATCACGTGACGGTCCGCGGCGATGCGACGATTCGCGGCGATGTCGAATGCGACCGCTGCAAAGTGTTTGGCTCGGCAGACATGAAAGGAGCGCTCACCGCCCGCCAGCTTCGCCTGTTTGGCCAAGCGAACATCGACGGTCCTGTGCGTATGGAGAAAATGGATGTGTTCGGGGAAGCAGACATTCACGGTCATGCCCATCTGCAGCATCTTCAGCTGCGCGGGATGGTGCGGGTGGAGGGGAACGTGGAAGCGCATGCGATTCGCGGCTATGGCGAGCTGTCGGTGTCGGGAAGCTGCGAGGCGGAAAAGGTCGCGTTGACCGGCGTCGTGCGAGTCGGACAGACGCTGAACGCCGAACAGGTGGAATTGTCGCTCTATTTTGCCGACAGTTCGGTCAAGGAAATTGGCGGCCGGACGATTTCCGTCAAGCGAAACAAAACGTGGAACGCCATTCACTGGCTGACGCGTTTTTCTTCCTTATCCGCTACATTGGAGGCGGACACGATTGAAGGCGATGAGGTTTATTTGGAATATACGAAAGCCGCGATCGTCCGGGGAGAGCGGGTGACGATCGGCCCCGGCTGTGAGATCGGGCTTGTTGAATATCAGATGACGTTTGCCCAAGACGAACATGCCATGGTGAAAGAAAAAAGACAGAGGTAGAGGGAGAGGGAACGGATGAAGAATAAGGAAACGAAAACGGGATTGGTCGTGATCGCGCTGTTGCTCGGCATTTTTGTCGCCTCGATGGACAATACGATTGTGGCAACAGCGATGGCGACGATTGTCGCCGATTTGGGCGGGCTCAAGCAGTTTGTTTGGGTGACGTCGGCGTATATGGTGGCCGAGATGGCGGGGATGCCGATTTTTGGGAAATTGTCTGACATGTACGGACGGAAGCGGTTTTTCTTATTTGGCATCATCGTGTTTTTAATTGGGTCGGTGTTGTGCGGCATGGCGCAAACGATCGTGCAGCTCAGCATCTTCCGCGCCATTCAAGGCATCGGTGGCGGGGCGCTCGTGCCGATCGCGTTTACGATTATGTTTGACATTTTCCCGCCGGAGAAACGCGGGAAGATGGGCGGGCTGTTTGGCGCGGTGTTTGGCTTGTCAAGCATCTTTGGCCCGCTGCTTGGCGCGTATATCACCGATTATCTCAACTGGCGCTGGGTGTTTTACATTAACATTCCGCTTGGGATTGTCGCGTTTTTCTTGCTTTGGATCTACTACCGCGAGTCGCCGAAGCATGCGAAGCAAAGCATTGACTGGCTTGGCGTGATGACGCTTGTTCCGGCGATCGTCTGCCTGATGTTTGCGCTGGAGCTTGGCGGCCAGAAGTACGCGTGGGACTCGGCCGTGATCATCGGGTTGTTTTCGGCGTTTGCCTTGTTCTTTCTCGTGTTTTTGTATGTAGAAACGAAAGCGCAAGAGCCAATCGTATCTTACCGTATGTTTCGCGAGCGCCTGTTTGCGTCAACGACGTTGGTCGCCTTTTTCTCCGGCGCGACGTTTGTTGTCGCCACCGTGTACATCCCGATTTTTATCCAAGGGGTGACGGGCGGTTCGGCGACGAATTCCGGATTGATTTTGTTGCCGATGATGCTTTCGACGACGGTATCAGCCCAGCTCGGCGGCTTTTTGGCCGGGAAAACGAGCTACCGCAACGTGATGTTCGGGTTTATGTTGCTGTTTACCGCTGGGATCGGGCTGCTTGGCACGATTGATGAGCATACTACGCGGCTTACGGTGACGTTGTACATGATGATTGTTGGGTTAGGGGTTGGAGCATCGTTTTCGGTGCTCGGCATGGCGGCGATCCACCATTTTTCTGAAGCGGAACGGGGAGCGGCCAGCTCAACGAACTCGTTTGTCCGGTCGCTCGGCATGACGGTCGGCATTACCGTGTTTGGGATCATTCAGCGCAACTTGTTCACCGATCAATTGGCCGAGCAGTTTCGCGGCATGGCGCAAGGGGCCCATGGAGCGAATATGCACGATCCGCGCGCGATGTTGTCGCCGGAAGCGCGGGCGCACATCCCGGCCCCTGTGCTCGACCGTTTGACCGAAGCGCTCGCCTCGTCGATTGCCGATACGTTTTTATGGGCGCTCCTCCCCGCGGCGCTGACGATCGTTTGTGTGCTGTTGATGTCCAACGATCGGCTCGCTGCGCCAATGAGGATGAAAGAGTAAGAGAGGGGGAAAAGGGTGTCTCAAACGATGAGGGACACCCTTTCATCTAGGAGGCTGGTGATTCGCTTGCGCCACCGTTTCTTAAAGTAGAAAAAACTTGTTGCGTTAGCCTCTATGTTCACGCGTTCCATCATCGATCAAGGCCACCAACCTTATCGGCGTAGGAAAAAGGAAGGAGGAGGTTCACAAAGCGGTGAGCCTCCTCTTTTTCACTGCCTATCTGTATCCGCTCCGTCAAGAAAACGTGTCTCGGAAGTTGTTGATTTAATCTTGGATACAGTGTTGCAATGTGATTTCTCAACTAGAAACACCTTGTTGCATCGGTCCTGCTTTTCATGCGCTCTCCCATTGAGGAAGGGAATCAGCGGTTTTTCATCAGCCTTCTCAACCGCATGTCGCGGTCGTTTCGATCTGTTGCAGATCGGCTGGCGCCCGCCCTTGCTTTCCTTGCGGCGGATGCAACGACACCGGGTGCTGATGATTCCGGGAATGGCACATCGTTTGGTGAGCGGTTTTTATGCCTTGCCCGCTCCGGACGCGTTTTTCCATTTTGCCTTCCGGGTCGCCGGCGATGCTTCGGCGTCTTCTTCACGTCTGCGGGGCGCGATCTCATCGGGATCGAGTCCGTTGCCAAGCGTGCCGTACACATGACCTTGCTTTGGTTCGATGAGCTCATTGTGCTCGTAGTAGACGCGCGGCGTTTTCCAAAGCGCGGCCAGCGCTTTGGTCATCGGCATCTCGTGGTAGCGGTCCGGCCACATCCGTTTGATCTGTTCTTTCACGAGCGGGTAGTATTTTGAGCTCATCGCCGGAAAAAGATGATGTTCGGTATGATACGAGAAATGGAAGTGGAGAACATCCACCCACTTCGGCACGGTGACCGACAAGCTGTTCGCCAACGGGTCGTTGACCGGCATCAACGGATTGAGGCGGTGGTTGGTCGAAATGTAGCCCATGACGATCATGTTGGCGACAAGCAGCGGAAGCAAAAAGGCGAACAGCCACTTTTCCCAGCCGACAAGCCATAACAACCCGATCCACGTCGTCCACGGCAAGAGAAATTGACATAGGACAACGATGCGATTTTTCCAGCGGAAGTCTTGCCAAAACGAAACGAGCATCCGAATCGAGTGGACGGTAAACATCACCGACAAGGAGGCAAACGCGAAACTAGCGCGAACTGGGAACGGAATGCGGTAAACCCAGCGAAGCAGGCGGCTTTTCGCCAATTGTTCCATGCTTGGCCAGGCGTCAGGGTCTTTTTCTTCATGTTGGGTATGCACATGGTGGGTGGCGTTATGCCATTTTCGCCATAGCTTCGGCCCGGTGCAGAGCGGCCAAAAGGCGAGCGCTCCGAGAAGATCGCGCAGCCACGGCGTTTTGACGACCGTGCCGTGCAAAATTTCATGGCCTAAAAATCCTAGCGCCGCAAAACTGAAACCGAGCACAATGGAAATGAGGAGGTTCCATACAGGATGGAAGTCGAAAAGGGACACAGCGAGGATGCCGCCAGTGACCACCAGCAAATAAGCCAAACCTCCCAACAGACGGGATCGTACAGGCTGAAACGCTTTTTTCGGCAAATGCGGGGAAATTTTCGCCGCATACCAGCCGAACGGGTGAAAATCATTCATTCAAAAATCTCCTTCCACATCACTCTTCGCTCGATGTGCCGCGCGATCATGCAAGCGCGGGTTCATCGCCGCGATCATTCATTGAATGAAGGTGATCAAATGCCGAGTGGCTTTTCATCATAGTGAAGACCATCATATCATCTTTTCCTTCGTCCTGTCTATAAAAAAGTAAAAAAATTGTGGCACCAAGCGAGAATGGGGTGTTTCTCCGTTAAACGGCTGGCTCGTTCGCGGAGCTCGGGAGAGGGCGGAGAGGAGGGCCAAGGCGCATCGTTCCCCTGATGGCCGGCTGGCAGCCGGGAGGGAAGACAAGGCGCCCGCTGAGACGGACGGGCTACAACATCATCAGCAACGTCCCCGCGGTGATGAGCAGCACCCCGATCACGACCTTCGCGGAGAGCGGTTCACCGAGAAACATCGCCGCAAACAAAATCGTCAGCACCAAGCTCGATTTGTCAATGGCCGAAACGCGGGACACATCACCGATTTGGATCGCTTTGTAAAAACAAAGCCACGACAATCCGGTCGCCGCCCCGGACAAACATAAAAACCACCAGCTCTTGGGAGAGATCGATTTGATGCCATGGTGGGCGCCGGTCAACCACACGATGGCCCAGGCGAGCACAAGCACAACCCCGGTGCGAATGGCGGTCGCCAAGTGAGAATTGACGTTTTCAATCCCGATTTTCGCCAGCACCGACGTCAGCGCCGCAAACACCGCCGCCAACAAGGCGTAAACGATCCACATGGGCATCCCTTCGCTTTCATTGAGAATTTTTTTCATCTATTATACTATAAAAAGCGGGAAGATTTCACGTTTTTGCCATCGTTTTGGTATAATAGGGGAGCGCCTACGAGGACGGCTCTAGGAGGCCGGTGATTTCGTGCAAAATACTACTGCTTCCACCTATTTCTCAATTAGAGAAACCTCGTAGAAACAGCCTTCTTTTCTGAATGAAAATGCGATGATTGGTGTGTGACAGCGGTTTTTCACCAGCCTTCTAGCGGAAAGCGAGCCCTTGGTTTATGGTCCGCGGTGTGGAGAACAGCGAAAGAGAGGGATGGATCGATGCTTATTGCCTTAGATATGGATGGAACGCTGTTGAACGGGGAGGGAAAAATCAGCGAACCAAACCGAAAAGCGATCGCAGCCGCACAAGCGCAAGGCCATATCGTCGCCGTCGTCACCGGGCGGGCGCGCAAAGACGCACTCGCCCCGCTCCGCGAGGTGGGGCTCGTCTGCCCGATCGCCAGCTTAAACGGGGCGATCGTCACGCTCGAAGACGGCACTGTCATCAGCGAGGCGCCGCTTGAGCGGGCGGCGGTCCGCCCAGTGCTTGAGTGGGTGCGCGAACAGGCGGACTTGTATTGTGAGACGTACACGGGCGATGCGGTCTATGTCGGCTTGCATAACCGCGCTCAGTGGGAAGCGCTCGCTTCGGAGGTGGCTGAGGCGGCGCCAGAGGTGAAATGGCTCGTGAACAAACAGTTCCAGCAGGCGCGGGTGACGTACGTCGACGACATCCGCACCGTGTGGGACGACCCGGCGCGGGTGATGTATAAGCTGCTGATTTTCGCCCTTGACCGCAAGCGGCTTCTTGATGCGGCGTCCCGTTTCGCCCCGCTCCCCGGCGTCACGGTCACCTCGTCACATCCGCACAACATTGAGATGAACAACGAACGGGCGACGAAAGGGGAGGCGCTCAAGCAACTCGCCGCCCATTACGGCATCGATATGCGCGATACGGTCGTCTTTGGCGACAGCCATAACGACTTATCGATGTTTGCGGTGGCGGGCTGCCGCGTCGCCATGGCCAACGCCGCCCCCGAATTGAAAGCGAATAGTGATTTCGTCACCCTCTCCCATGAGGAAGACGGCGTGGCCGCGGGGCTTGAGCAGGTGTTGGCGCGGCGAGGAACAAGCCGATGACCTTCCCCAGCTGCACACCCCAAAACAGCCGCAAAAACGGCAGGGGGTGTGCAAGCCTCTTTTTCTTTCGGTTCACGAAACATGGTATTGATAAATCAATAGCTTGAACGTTTGACAATTTCGGTCAGCTGTACAAGTTGACATAATCAATTTTTATGATTTGAGGGGATATGAGGGGTGTGCAAAATGGCCTCTTGCCGCCTTAGAAGGCTGGTGAAAAACAGCGATCGCCCCTAGCTGACGTCGGATGACGTGAAACGAGAAGCTGATGTCGCAAAGTTTCTCAATTTGAGAAACAAGGCGGTGAAGCAACCTGTTCCTTTTGTCACCATCCTTTTAAAGAGTCAAGGGGAAAATGAAGGTGCTGTTGAAAGTAGTGGGCCTCGCGGAGAGGATTCTTTGCCCCTTTGAAAAATTCTAGAAGGCCGGTGATTTAAGGGAGCAGGCCGCTTACCGGTCTCGTTTCTCAAATAGAAAAGCTCTGTCGCATCGGTATCGCCTTTTACACATTCCCCCATCGTTCAAAAGAAACAACCGTTTTTTTCCCAGCCTTCTAGGGAATGTTTCCCCTGTTTGTCCTCAGTTGACGCTTCACGCGGGATAAGGCCGCAGGAATCTTGAATCGTTAACGCCTTCACCTGTTTCACGTTCGATCGCTCCTAGGTTCAAAGATGTGTCGTTGGCTTGTTAAAGTGTACAGTTCCGTAAGCTGATGGGCTTCCGCTTATGCTAGGCATGTTTATTATGTTAATGTCCCCACGTAATGGCGAGGCGATGGGTTGTGTACCCATAAGCTTGAAAGCAATATGGACAGACTTTTGCTTATGAAACAGCAACAAACTAGACGCCTTATTTTGCCTCTAAAAGAAGCGGGCTGTCACGTCGGCTTTTGGTGATGAGAGATGGAAAATGGGGAAGATTCTCCTAATTTGACACAAAAATAATTAAATAATAGTGAAAATTAACTATTTTTATGGTATGATAACCATGTCAATCTAGAAATTTCTTTGTGTGGGAGAATTGCCCTCGTGCGATGCAAGCAAGTTCTGAGGTGGGTTTGACTATGTGGAGGGGCAGAAGGTGCCTAATGTTCTCTGCACCCCGCTGTTCGATTGTGTACATAAGGGGATGTTAGGTTTTCACCTTAGGCGGTCTACGGCGGAAAATCAGTTCAAAATCAGCAAACGATTTTGATAGGAGAAAGCTGAATGTCAAGCATCATCGAGCAACTCGTAGATTCTTTTCCTTATATTCATGTACGCGTCGTGTTGGAGTGCCAGAGTGCCGGGTATATTCCGAAATACAAGGCATCGATGATTCGCGGGATCGTTGCGAGAGTATTTAAAAATATTGGACGATTTGCGGGCGATGAACTACGGGAAGCCAAGCGGGCTGACGAAAAAGGAAGCGGAAATTTTATATCCTGTTCCGCCGAGGCAGGTAATATTTAACCGAGCGTATGACGGCGAATCCGAGCTTGAGTTTCACCGGCGGGTGATTGAGTTGTTCTATGAACTTGTTCATCGCCATCAAGGGCAAACGGTATGCATTGTCACGCACGGGCGGGCCATTAACGCCATTTTGAAAGAAGTCATGAACTTACCGCTTAGCCATGACTTTCGGGTCGATTCGGCCGATACGTCCATTCACCATTTCGTGATGCGGCAAAACCAAACGTTGCTCCGGTGTATCAACCATACAGATCATTTGGTAGCATTGCAGATGGATGTGGCAAAGTAACTTGTGATAATTAGAAATTCTGTATTTCCTTGGTTTGACTATGAGAGATTCCAATGGCGGCAGAGGGGGAGAAGAATGATCAAATTTTTATCCTTTTTAGGGACTGGTCGTTATTTGTCTGGCGTATACCATCTCGAAGGAATCAAGTCAGAGACAACACCTTTCGTGCAAAAAGCAGTATTGGATATATTGCGGCAGCAAGGAATCATGGTTGACCGTGCGTATATTTTCGTCACAGAAAAAGCGGAAAGCACAAACTGGGCTGGTTTAGCTTCTGAATTAGAGCAGTTGCGCAAGCAAATGGACGGCTTTCGATATGACGCGGTGCGTATTCCGACAGCGGTATATCCACAAGAAGTATGGGAAATGTTTGAAATCGTGACGAACGTGTTGGAAGAGGAGGATGAGGTGATTTTTGACATCACCCATTCATTCCGCTATCAGCCGATGTTGGCGCTTCTTACTCTTCATTACGCCCGGATTACAAAACGTGTAAAAGTGTTAGGAATCTATTACGGGTTGTTTGAACAGGAAAACGGGGAACATCCAATCATTGATTTAACAGCCTTTTCCGATATGCAGGACTGGGTGACGAACGTATACTCCTATATCCAGACAGGCAATGCCAACGCTCTGAGTCAATGGGTGTTGGAGCGTGGAAAAATGATCCGAAACCAGGAGAAAAGGAGTACTGAAGATTTAAGCAAGTTAAATAGCGCCACCCAGAAACTTAAAGAACTGACAAGTGCGCTGCAAGCGAGCCGTGCTCCGTTAGTATCGAAAATAGCAATGGAAGCGTCCCAATCATTAAAAGAGTTGCAGGAAGTCAGCGGCAGCTTGCGGCCGATGTTCCGTCCATTGAAAGTGCTGTACCAAAAAATGGAGGAAGATATTAGTGACTTGGCTGTTCAAGACGACATCTTGTCTGGTTTGGCTGCGATTGAGTGGTGCATCAACCATGGGCTCACACAACAAGCATATACACTTGCCAGTGAACTTTATACAACGGCCATATGTTTGAAATATAAATGGAATCCATACGGCAAAAAGGAGGAGGGGGAAGAGATCAGCAAGAGAGAGTTAGTCGATCGGGCGTTGACTGCCGCGATGAAAATTATTGAAAAGAAACATTCAATGGATCAATACCGCGAACAATATCGTGATGAGAAATATTTGTCACTGATTGAAATGGTGCTTTCACATAGACCGTTGCTTGATATATTGCACAAGATCAGAGATTATCGCAATGACTTGAACCACGGCGGATGGCGGCCGGCTCCGTTGTCAAGCGAAACGCTAGAGAAGAAAATAGTGGAACTGTTCGGCCAATATCGCTCTCTGTTGTTGGAATTTTGGCAAAGTCATGTTGAAAGTGGGGAGAACAATCTTGCTGCAAAATGAGTATACGTGTGAAATAATTACGCCGCTTGTCGCTAAGGGAGCCGACAAGAGCATACTGGAACTTCGCGCCTCGGCTTTGAAAGGGGTGATGCGATTTTGGTGGCGGGCGTTGCATGGCCATCTTTCGTTCGAGGAACTGCGAAAGAGGGAAGGGGAATTATTTGGAGAAAGCGGCATGAGCCAATCCCCATTGACTGTTCGTGTTTGGAGTATTTTTCCTAGCGGAGAGACGTATTTACTTCCGCACAAAAAGCAGGTGAGAACGAGAAGTTACAAGTGCGGCCAGTCGTTCAAGGTGGTGTTGAAGGCAAGAAAACATCTAGAACTATATGATCGGTTATTCAAAATAGTTGTTCTGCTTGGGGGATGGGGGATGCGAAGCCGGAGAGGATTTGGGAGTATAACGATTAGGAAAATAAATGGGAATCCCTATGCCTTACCGAGCGACTCGCTAGGCATTAAGTGTTTGCTAGACGATTTTTATGACAAATCAGGCATCGCAAGGCCGATGATCGATGTGCGGGAGTCTGCCATTGTTGTTTCATCTAACCGCGATAATCGGTTTCCTTATATAAAGATGATTGAAGTAGGGGATGTGTGGACAAATGCTGATTCCCTCCTCCAAAGGATTGCTCAAAGTGCTAGCGATCATAATCACGAACATAAAAGAATTGCTAAGTCCGGCCGTCGTTTTGCTTCCCCTATCGTCGTTTCAGTTATTGAAGATCATTCCTGTCAAGTTAATCGGAGCGGCCGGCTGCGGCCGATTATTACGACGTTGAATTCTGTTCCACCTTTTTCTTTAAAAGGGGAGGTGGATCAGTTCCAAGCATTCAAGGAGGCGATTTTGACATGAACAGATCGCTGCTTTATGTGACCATCGGCCCGGTACAGAGTTTTATCGAGCAGGCACGGAAAACACAAGATCTTTATATTGGCAGCTTGCTTTTGTCGCATTTGTCGCAAACTGGGATGAATTTGATCCGTTCTGAGTATGGGGGGACGATTATCTTTCCCAATCCAGAGAACGATTCTGCTCCCAATCGATTTGTAGCCAGCCTTTCTGGGCATTATTCAATCGATGAAGTAGGTCGACAAGTCGAGTGGCATATTCACGAAGAGTTTATGAGAATTGGCAAAAGCTTGATTGGACCGGACAAACTCTCGTTTTTTGTGTCTGATTCCTTTCGACAGTCGTATTTTGAACAGCTAGAAGCCCATCTGCAAATTTTCTGGGTCGGTATCCCGTATGATGATTATCATCGCTCATATGCCAAGCTGGAAACATTGATGGGGCAGGTAAAAAACATCCGTCCGTTCCGCCAGATTGAGGAGCAGGGAAGAAAATGCAACTTGACGGGGGAACACAATGTATTATTCTATCGTAATCCGAGAGTGGATAAAGAAGGAAAGAGAAAGTTTTTTATCCCGGAAGAAGCGATCCCTTTAAATGGGGAGCGATACGTTTCCTATATCCGTGAAGGGGAGTATTTAGGAGCTCTTGGTTTTATCAAACGGTTTGCCTTTATGGATGAAGCATTCAAAAACAAGAAGATCCAATTTCCATCGACTGCTAAGGTGGCCATGCTCGACATCTTGACAGATGAGGAAATAGAAAACGATCATATTGATTATGCATATGTATTTGACATACTAAACGAAAATCCACCAGCTAACGACATCACCGAGCAGCAGCGCAGGGAAAGCGATAAACTCATTCAACGGTTGAAAGCAGAGAAGAAGCGACCGAACCCATACTATGCCATGATCGTATTTGACGGTGACAGCATGGGAGAGTGGTTCGGCGGGGGGAAACTCGTGCATAAAGAGCAGCTTGAAGCGTTCCAGGAAAAGTTTACGTTTTGCCTAGGGGAATACGCCAAATGGGCGAAACGATATTTGAACGGGTCAAGAGGAAAAACGGTGTATGCCGGCGGGGATGATTTGTTTGGCTTCATCAACCTCGGCTGTCTGTTTGAGGTCATTGACCAACTGCGGCAAGAGTTTGACAGGCAAGTGAACCAAAAGTTGCAGGGGGAGTTTGAGCTGAGCGGGCAGCTGACGTTTACGGCTGGCATCTGCATCGGCCATTACAAAGAACCGCTTGCAGATGTCGTCAGAGGAGCTCGTTATGCAGAAAAAATAGGAAAAAAAGTTGAACCGAAACGCCCCGATGAACAAGAAAAAGATGCTTTTTGCATCAGTGTTTTGAAAAGAAATGGGGAACATCTGATTTCAGCACTGAAGTGGGGCGTCTCCAGCCAAGAAAATGAAAGCACACCTCGATTGTTGCAGCAAATTCTTGCTTTAATGACAAAACATTTTTCCGATACGTTTTTGCAAGTGTTGTCCCGTGAATTGTTTGCCTTCACCCGGAAACCATTCCGGGGAATGATGGAGGCGGAGCTGAGAAGGCTGCTCAACCGAAGTTTCAAAAAGGTAGACGGGGTGTCTAGAGAGGAGACTGTTGAAGAGTTGCTCTCCCTGCTGATGAAATTGTGGAAGATCAGCGACTATCTTCCGACAATCAACCAAAAAGCAGTCGGAGTGCAGACAGAGAATCATTCGATTTTGAATTTTATAAATACACTGTATATCCTTTCGTTCCTTAAACGACATCAAGCTGATGGAAAGGGAGACGGGCAATGAGAGTTCTCATTCAGCCGCTTGACCTTCTCTTTGTCCGGGATGGGAAGCCGTTTTCGATGGGGGAGGATGTCACGGCTCAAAGCGTTTTTCCACCGCCGCCTAGCACGTTTTATGGGGCGTTGCGCAGCGCCTATTTTGGAACGAATCCAAATGAATTCACCCCCAGGCAGCTCAACACCGACGATGATCCTACTGTTTCACTGACGGTCAGGGGAGTGCATGTATATGACGTGGAAAAAAAGCACTTTATTTTTCCGATTCCGTTAGATCTCGTCATTAAGGAAGATGACAGCGAGAGGCAAGCATATGAATTACAAATGAAAGAAAGGAATTTTTCTTCAAACTATCCGTTTCGAACGATTCTCGCCCCGCCGGATGAGCAAAACATGTACCGCTCGGCAGAAGGAAAATACATAAACGAAAAAGAGTTAAAAAAATATTTGCAAGGTTTAAGAAACAATGAGCATATTCGTTATTTGCCTCCGGAAGAGGGAGCGGATGAACAACCTATAGCCAAAACGGAAATGAAAATCGGCATTGCTATCGACCGCCGAACGAGAACAGCGGAAGAGTCCAAACTTTACCGTATGGGGATGAAGCGCCTTCATCCAGCCTATCGTTTTTTCGTTGATTTTGATGGGCTCGATGGGTTAAAAGATTCAGGACTGCTTCGTTTGGGGGGAGAAGGAAGAACGGCCTTTTACTCAAAAACGGAAATCGAGCCGCCTACGTTTGCGTGGCCTGACTATCATCCGAATTCTTCGTCCTCTCCCTCTAGGCAGCTCTTTAAGCTGTATTTTGCTGCTCCTACTTACTTTGCCAACGGTTGGCTGCCAAGTTGGATTGATCCGGAAACGATGTCCGGTGAATATCAGGGAATCAAGCTCGACTTGGTGACGGCCGCTGTCGGCAAGTACATGGCGCTTGGCGGATTCGATATGAAGGAGCGTTATCCTAAGCCGATGCGGCGTTTTGTTGGTGCAGGGAGCGTCTATTATTTCGCTGTTTCGTCTGAACACATCGAAGAGGTGACCACGATCTTTCATGATCAATGCATATGCGATGAGCCCCAATGGACAAAGCCAACATACGCTCAACAAGGGTTTGGTCTTTGTTATGTCGGAAAGGTGGCGGCCAATGAAACGGATGAGACATCGGTCGTGTAGATGAAGGGAGTTATGAGGAGAAATTTGTAAACTCTAGAAGGGCAGTGATTTAAAGGGAAATACTGCGCTCTAACAGTGTTTCTCAAATTGAAAAAACCTTGTAACGTCATCATTTCATTCCTTGTAATTTCCCACAAATCGATCGAATCTGTTATTTTTCACCAGCCTTCTAGGAGACCGGTGATTTAAGGGGACAAGTCGCTTATCAAGCCCGTTTCTCAAATAGATAAGCCTTGTCGCATCAGGATCGCCTTTCAAGCGTTCCCCCATTGCTCAAGAGAAACAACCGTTTTTCACCAGCCTCCTAGCGATTGATTGGAATACGTTTGAAAAGTATGCGAGTGTAATTAGGGATTTACACGCAGGAATCGACGCTTGGGAAGAGTACAAACGAAAGCATAACATTAGCTACGACTTCAGTGCTTGTATTTCTACGACGGATGGAAAAGACGCCTTCTTGAATGCGATTGGCGAAATGTTTTATCGCATATATCAAAAGTTTCAACTCGTTTACGTCTTGCAAAATGGCCCGTTCTCGCAAGACGAGGCTCATCGGAATCGTCAAATTTTGCGTCAAGAAATAGGAAAACTGATATCCGCTTTAACTAACTATATCAAAAGCAATGGTTTAACAAAAGCAACAAAAGAAGAAATCGTTCAACGCATGACGATGCCAGAACAAACAGACGGAAAGGATGCGGGAGAGCTTGTTCACGCCTGCCGCCCAGGGGACGAGCATTTTATTTTTAAAGCCCCGCGCTCGGGCATAGAAGTGCGTCTGTTGTATTCGTTTGATTATGACCATATCCAAGAAAAGCTTACGAAAGTGGTCATTTATGATTTTCGCGTTGGCCAATTTAATCATAGCAGTTATATTAAGGAATTCCGCACATTTTATCAACTTAACAAAGATCGTGAGTTAATTCCGTATTTGCTTGAGCCAAATAACTATATAACTCAATGAACTAGGAGGAGTTCAGTTAAGATGTATCAGTTAGCGAAACCGTTAATCTTCATCAGTGCAACCCCATCCCATGTTGGGGCGGGGACGGACTTAGGAGTTGTCGATTTGCCAATTCAACGGGAACGTTACACGGGATTTCCAAAGTACGAGGCTTCCAGTGTGAAAGGCAGCCTGAAAGATGCTTTTTATGCATTAGCCGCTAAAAGCAAGGAAGATGTGGCGGATCGTGCCGAACTTCAGCACCCGAATGGCCGATTCGGCAAAATAAACAAGCAAATGATTGAAGATGTGTTTGGAAAAGATGAACAGGCGGATCACGCTAGCGCTATTGCGTTCACCGATGCCCGAATTTTATTGTTTCCGGTCAAATCGCTGAAACATGTGTTTGTTTGGATTACGTGTCCGCAAATTCTCAGCCGTTTCAAACAGGAAATGCAGCTATGCGGGATTGACCTTTCCACATATGACCACAACCTCGAGGGAACAATCCCTCAAGGAAGTGATTTGATCATATCGGGGCAGGGGGTTTTGCTAGAGGAGTATTTGGTCAACGTTCAACAGAGCGATGAGTGCACCAAATGGGCAAACTGGTTTTCAGAGAATCTATTTCCTTCCTCCGATGAGTATCAGTATTGGCGCAATAAATTAACACGCGATTTAGTCATCGTTCCAGACGATGTATTTCGAGATTTTGTCATGTTGTCAACCGACATCGTGACAAGGGTGAGAATCGACCGGAGTAAAGGAATTGTCAAGGAGGGGGCTTTATTTACAGAAGAGTATTTGCCAGCTGAATCGGTTCTTTATTCACTGGTGATAGCCTCCCCTGTTCTGAAATCGAAAGACGAGGGGCTGTCTGATGAACGATTCGCGAGCGCGCAAGGGGTGATCGATTTCTTTGCACAGTTTTTGCCGAGAGTCATTCAAATCGGTGGCAATGAAACGATTGGCAAAGGGATCACTCGCACTCACCTTATCGAAGACGGCAGGAAACAGACGATTGAGGTCTAGTGAGAGAAGAGGGAGGAAATAAAGTGAGCAAGCTCATTGATATCGAACAAGAACGGGCGAAATTTGCCTACGATTGTGCGAGCTTTGGCATTTCCATTGCAGAGGAAAAGAAAGCGTACAATGATGAGTATTATTTTGATGAGAACTATGCATCTTACGTAAAAAAGATCCCGGCATTAATCAAAACGAACGGACTCAGCGCCACGTTTGCTTATGTATTTGCTAAAAGAAAAAAGGAAGACAAGAAACCAAACGGAACGGTAAAACTACCTGGAAGCAAAGATCATCCGAAAAATGCATACGATTTAATTTACGAGCAAACGCGGCGATGGCTGGCTGACAATCCTGTCGTTTCTTTCCCAGAGTTGAAGAGAAAAGACACGGAGCTTATGAAATTGCTGCTTTCTTTAAATTCCGAACAATATCGCCAAGTAACGTTAGAAATTTTGCGCCTTTTCCAATGGTTGCGTCGTTTCGTCGAGGGAGTGAAGTTAAGTGGTAAAATACCGTCCTAATGAAAAAAAAAATAAAAAACGGAATGACGCAAAGAAAAACGAGCAGATGTTTGTGGAGCGACTTTGTCTGCCAGCAGATACAAGAAGAGTATTGGTTACCGAAAATGATATTTTTTCATCAGGAGCCGATAATTATTGGCTTCAGTATCATCGGCTCGTTGAACAGCCTAATGACCAAGAAAAGGAACGACTACGTCCCTCAGTCTTCCACTTTAAGCCTGCTTTCCAACAGGAACTGTTTGACAACTTGGTCAAACGTCAAAAAAAGATCATTGCAGATAGTGGATGGGAAAGTCAATGGTTTCAAGTCAGTTTTGAATGGCGGCTGGCTCTCGGTTTAGGGGATGCATCTGTCTATGAAACATCCATTACCCTGCATCCGTTGTATGGGTATCCGTATTTGCCGGCTCAGGCCATTAAAGGCGTTTGCCTCTCTTATATGATTTTTGAATATTTTGATGGCGAGGAGAAGAAAGCGGAACAATCCCAAGCCTTCCGTTTCCTTTTCGGCGATCAAGACGAGCAGGGGAGTGTCATATTCACGGACAGCATCCCTGTGCAAATACCAAAAATCAAAGAGGACATCATTAACGTTCATTACAAAATGTATTACCAACAGCAAAAATGGCCTGTAGACTATGATACACCATCGCTTGTGTCATTCCCTGTCGTCGAGAAACCGAGATTCCAGTTTGGCGTTCTGTTGAAAGAAAATGTGACATTTACTGAAGAGCCATTTAGAGACGAAACAGCCACCCAGGTATTGAAGAAGCTTGTTTCCGGTGCATTTTCCGAGCACGGAATCGGCGCAAAAACGGCTGTCAATTACGGATACGGAATCGCGCAATCGATAGAAGGATGGTAAAAAACCAGTATCTCACCCTGTCTGGGGCGCTTGGAAGGAATGGGAAGTGTAGCTGGTCAAATCGGATGACGTGAAACGGAGAAGCTGATGTTGCAAAGTTTCTCAATTTGAGAAACAAGGCGGTGAGGCAACCTGTTCCTTTTGTCACCATCCTTTTAAAGAGTCAAGGGGAAAATGAAGGTGCTGTTGAAAGTAGTGGGCCTCGCGGAGAGGATTGAAACAAAAGACCTCTTTCTCTATGCTTGCAATCTTTCTTTTTTGTTGAAAGAATTGGGCCTCGCGGAGAGGATCTAAATCGGCCATCCCGCCGGATTGCTTGACAAAGGATAGCGCATTTTTCGGCGGTTTGGTCTATGGAACACCTAGGAAGGGCGATGTTGCCGTTTTCTTGGGTGTTTTTTGTTTGGCTGAATGGCTGTTGTGTCACTGTGCGGAGGATGTTCGGCTTGCGCAACGGGCGGGAGCTGGCTTATGATGAAGGAAAGATGACATATCACCGTGTTGGCGATCAAGCAATTGGTGAATGACCGATTGGGTGACGCATGGCCACACGGTTGATGATGAGCGGACGATCTTCGTTTGCGGAAGTTGGTCTTTTCAACGGCTGGCCGCCGTGTTGGATTGGGCAAGGTGATGAATGGGGGAGCGATGAATGGGGATTTCAGCGAACGTGATCAAAGTTAGAAATGTCATCATTGGCGGCGATAAACCATGCCTTTGCGCGCCGGTTGTCGGGGCGGATGCAGAGCAGGTGCTGCGCGAGGTGGAGGAGGTTTGCCAAAAGAAGCCCGATTTGATCGAATGGAGGGCCGATTTTTTTCATCACATCGGCGATCAAGAGCGCGTGTTGGCCGTAGCGAACGAGCTGCGGCATGTGGCGGGAGACATTCCGGTTTTGTTTACCATCCGTTCGGAGCGGGAAGGAGGGCAGCCGATTCCGCTTGATGAGGAGGGAAAGCGGCAATTAATGAAAGCGGTGTGTGAAAGCGGAGCCATCGATCTTATTGACTGCGAACTCGCTTACGGGGAGTGCATCACCGACGTGCGCCGCGTCGCTCATGATTGCGGGGTGCGGCTTGTTGTCTCGAGCCACCATTTCGATGGTACGCCGCCGGAAGAGGTGCTGGTGGACATGATGCGTCGAGCCGCGCAGAGCGGTGCGGATATAGCGAAAGTGGCGGTCATGCCGTTGTCGCCGGAAGATGTGCTTGTATTGCTTGAGGCGACGCAGCGGGCGCGGCGGGAGCTTTCCATTCCGCTCATTACGATGTCGATGGGGGGATTAGGCGCGATGACGCGGCTTGTCGGATGGCTGTTTGGTTCGGCGGTTACGTTCGCCGTCGGCCAACAAAGCTCCGCTCCAGGGCAAATCCCGATCGAAGACGTGCGGGCGGTGCTGTCGGTATTGCAAAAATATAGCCGTTGATTTGTTGTTACATACGGGAAGACGATGAGATGCTGGCTGAAGGAGAAAGGGGAGTTCATCGTGAACAGGCAAACCGCCATCCCGCTCCGCGAGCGGAACATCATATTGATCGGCTTTATGGGGGCGGGAAAAACGACGATCGGGCAGCTGGTGGCGAAAAAGCTGTACCGCGATTTTATCGATGTCGACGCGGAAATCGAGCGGCGGCAAGGGATGTCGATTCCGGAGATCTTCGCGCAAAAAGGGGAAGCGTACTTTCGCAAGGTGGAGCGCGAGATAATCATCGATTTATGCACGAAGACAAGGTTGAAAATTTTATCGCTTGGCGGCGGTGCATATTTGCAGGAGGAGGTGCGGCGCGCCTGCCTCGCTCATGGGATCGTCTTTTTCCTTGACTTGTCATGGGATCAATGGAAAGAAGAGCGCCTGCCGCTCATTGTCGACAGCCGGCCGGTGTTGAAAAATAAAACATTGGAAGAGGTAGAGCAGCTGTTTTTCCAGCGGCAGTCGGCTTACGCCCTCCATCATTCCCGCGTGGTGCTGAATGAGCTTGAAGCCGAACAGGCGGCCCAGCAAATCGTCGAGTCGATCAAATGGACGTGGGATGTATATGAACCGAATCGATAGATGGTCATGACGAAAAGGCAGGCTCTTGTCGGGAGCTTGCCTTTTCGTGTTGGATGGCCGCGGCGAGAGCCGGTGGCGGAGCGGGAATCTGACGGTAATGATGCAGGCCGACTTCGTGCCTCGGTTGGATGGCCGCATCGAAAGCTGGTGACGGAGCGGGAGAGGCCGGCGTTGTCATCGCGGTTTTTCCAATAAGCGGGGTTGGCGGGCGCGGTCAAAGCGGTTCGGGGGCCAGATCCGCTTGTCCTCGCCTTGCGTTCAGTCTCGCATCCTTGATCGGCAAGGGTGTGGATGTGAGTGATGGACGGACTCGTTTCTCAAGCGAGGCCTGTTTCGGTGTTGGGGATCGGACATGGGGCGCGTTCAGCGAGCGGGGGAGGACGAACGGCCCGGCGTTTCTTTTCTTTTTTGGACAGAAATGCCTGTTTGTGCTTGCCGGACAAGCGCTCCTTTTGTTATAAGGAAGATACCGGGTGTGAGGGAGAGTGGGGAGATGGAGAAAAGGGCGTTCCGCTGGCTTTATGTGTATATTGTCTTGGTGGTGCTGCTTCTGTCGGCGCCGTATTGGCTTTGGTGGCTGAAGCCGGAAACGAAGCTTGAGCTGCTCATTGTCGATGATACGGTGCCGGATCGGTCGTACCGCGAGCACCAAGGGCTTGTTTGGCTGCTCCGGGCGCAAAAGTACGTGCACCGGAACGGTAAGACGTATGATGCGGCGCGCGATTATGTCGGATTTGTGCCAAAGGGCGGCGGGGCATACGAAGTGCGCCCGCTTCCGAACACGATGGATGGCTATGATGCCGTGTATGTCGCCGACACGTACGGCGTCTATGAAGAAGAATTTGTTCGCCAGCGGACGGACGGAGCGCGGTCGGCGAAAGTGCACGGCGGGCTGGACGGCATCCGCCTTGGCGTGTACGTCGCCGACGGGGAGCGCTCATTTTCGTTCCCGGCGCTGGAAGGGAATGTGCTGCCGGCTCGGCAGTTTTACACGTACACGTGGCCGACGTGGGAGACGCCGCGCTACCACGAGCGGCTGAAGCCGTCGTATGAAGCGATGAAAGCGGCGTTTTCCGGCGCGGACATCGCCAAGCGACAAGGAAACGAATAAGAAGCACGCCCCGCAACATTGGCCGCTGTTCGACACAACGATGATCGATCAAGGCGGTTGACTGTCCAAAAATTTGGCAAGCACGAGACAAAAGCCCAACCGGCCGTCAAGCAAAAAACATGCTGGCGGCCGGTTGGCTTGTTTCTTTTTCAGTTTTCAGGAGATTTCGTTTTGTTCAGCCCGGGAACGGAGTTTTCGTTCATGTTGGAGAGTTTTGCGGGCGAGGAAGTCAACCGTTTCCTGCGTTTCCGACCATTCAAGGCGCCAATAGTTCATTTTCGTTTCCAAGCGCTCAAATCGAGCATCCGTGCGCTTTTCCAAATCCAAAAGTTTTTGGTGCAACCGGTCTTCCGTCTCTCGAATTTTGGCATACAGCCGATTTTCGGTATCCTGAATCTCGGCGCGCAATCGGTCTTCTGTTTCTTGAAGTTCAGTACGTAATCGGTTTTCTGTATCTTGGATTTCGGCGCGCAATCGCTCTTCCATTTCCTTCATTTGTTGACGGAGTTGATCGGAATGCAAGTCAAGCGCCTTTAGAATTTGTTGCACGATCGTTTCGCCTTCCATGAGTTTCACCTCCTTTACCTCTGATCATAGCACATGGCCGGCATCGGGAAAATGAAAATCTAGTCCACTCGTTTCATTTTTTCACCAAACTTTCACCAACATTATGTAACGTAACTATAGAAAACGGGTGATGATAAGAAGCATGTTGCACAGGCTCATTCGAGTGTGACGTGCTGTCAGACGAGAGTGATGATAAGAAGCATGTTGTATCACCCCCTTGTTTTTCAAATGAAGAGACCTTGGGTGGGATCGGCTTCTCGTTCCATGTCATCTGGCGTCGGTTAAGGGGCATCGCTGCGGTTCCCCCTTAGTAGAAAAAAAGAAAACGAGAGAAAGGGAGCGTTCATGAAGAAAAAACAATGGAAATTGGATGGATGGATCATTGCAATCATAGCTTGGTCGGCTTTTTTGCATCTCTATCAAATAGGAAACAGCGGTTCTAACGTCTATTACACAGCAGCGGCGAAAAGCATGGCGGCAAGCTGGAAGGCGTTTTTCTTTGCCGCCCTCGACCCAGAGGGATTTATTACCGTTGATAAGCCCCCAGTCGCTCTTTGGTTGCAGGCGCTCAGTGTGAAACTGTTTGGCGTTAGTGATTGGAGTGTTTTGCTTCCGGAAGCGGTGGCGGGGATCGCGGCCACATGGATGATTTATGTCATCGTCCGGCCGTGGGCCGGACAGACAGCGGCGCGGTGGGCAAGTTTCGCCTTTTCTTGCACCCCGGCGTTCGTCGCTGTGGCGCGGACGAACAATATTGATGCCGTTTTGGTGTTCACATTGCTCTTTGCGACTTGGATGCTGATGAAGGCGGTGATGACGCAACGATGGACGTGGCTGGTTGGCAGTTTTGCGGTCGTCGGCATCGGATTCAATATGAAAATGTTGCAGGCGTACATGGTGCTCCCGGCGTTTTACTTATTTTACTGGCTCGCTGGGCGGGGGCCGTGGAAAAAACGGGCCGGGCATTTACTGGTGGCGACGATCGTGCTGCTTTCGGTTTCGCTTTCGTATGCAGCTGCGGTAGCGCTGATTCCTGCTGACAAGCGTCCGTATATCGGGGGCAGTCAGACGAATTCTGTGTTAGAGTTGGCGCTCGGATATAACGGAATTGAGCGGTTGACCGGGGAAGCTGGACCGGGTGGCGGAAAGGGGAGGGCGGATGTTAATGGCAACGCGCAGCCACCTGCTGATGACAGGGTACCGTTCAACGGCAAAGCAGGGACGGCGTTTCCGGATGGGTCAGGAGGCGAGCCGCCAACGGTGGGCAGTCAACTGCAAAGTCCGCCATCTGTGCCTAGAGGTGGGATGGGTGGCATTGGTGGCGGCGAGATTGGTGACCCGGGCGTCTTTCGTTTGTTTCAGCTGCCGCTTGCCGGACAGGCGAGCTGGCTGTTGCCGTTTGCGGGCGTCGTAGCGATCGGCTTGGGAATAGACGTATGGCGACGCCGGCAGATGACTTCGTTTCATCAATTCTTGCTCTTTTGGTTCGCCTGGCTTGGTCCGATGCTCGTATTTTTTAGCATTGCCGGATTTTATCACCGCTATTATTTAAGTATGCTGGCGCCGGCTATAGCGGTATTAGTGGGAGCGGGAGGAGCGATGTTGGCGTCCAGCGAACGGGGGACGAGATGGTTGTTCCCGGCCGCCTTGGTGGCGACGTATGCGTTTGAAGGATGGACAGCTTGGCAGTACCGTAGTTCGTTCTCCCCAGTATGGCCGCTCGCTGTCGGATTTTACGGACTTGCAATGGTTTGCCTTTGGTTCGCGATGGAAGGCCGCGAGCATGTGAGGCGGATCGTCTATCGAGCGGCGCTCATTGGCGTGCTGGCATTGCCGGCCTATTGGTCGCTGACGCCAGTGCTATATGGGACAAACAGCACCATTCCATACGCTGGACCAGATTTACAACGAGATAGAGGCGCGCCCATGCCGACAGCCGCGATGCCGGATGGACAAGAGGAGCGTTCGCTGAGAGGAGAGACGGGCCAACCTGGCGATGGAGCGGGGCGGTGGCAAACTTCGCGCTCGTTGACAGCGTTAGTGTCGTATTTGGAGCAGCGTGCGGGTAAAGCCAAATATTTAGCGGCCACCATCCGCGCGACCGAAGCGGCGGAGTTGATGCTTCACACCGATCGAGCGGTGATGGCGATGGGCGGATTCGGCGGAACGGATCCCGTACTAACGCCGAAGAAGCTAGAGAAAATGGCTCGCAACGGTGAGGTGAAGTATTTTCTCCTTTCCGGTGAAGGGCGAGGAAATCAGGAGCTTGTTCAATGGATTCAAACACATTGCAAAGAAGTTCCATTTTCAGAATGGAGTGGCGGAGAAAAGGCCTTAAACGGTGGAATGGAGCGCAGAGAAATGACGCTCTACGTATATAACGGATAAAGGGCTCGAGAAAAACAGCCGACATCCATCGCTGTTTTCATTAGTAGAAAAGCGTTTTTTATGGGATTCTCTATTAAAATAATTGAAGCTGATTCAAGCCGATCATTGGCGGGTGATCTGCTTCGTAGCCGAGGAAATTCATAGAGGAAAACGTAAAGCAGCCGGTGGCAAAATTGGTGAGGGTGTTCGTAGCCGAAGAAATTCATAGAGGAAGCAAGGAGGGAAATCAATGGCGACCTATTCTGTCATTATTCCTGTCTATAATGAAGCGCTTGTGATCCGTGAGACGTACCGACGGCTGAAAACAGTGATGGAGCAAACAGGTGAGCCGTACGAATTGTTGTTTGTGAATGACGGCAGCACCGATGGGACGCTCGATATCTTGAGGGAACTGGCCGTGAAAGATGAAACGGTGAAGTACATTGACTTCTCCCGCAATTTCGGCCATCAAATCGCGATTACAGCAGGAATGGATTACGCCTCTGGCCAAGCTGTTATCATCATTGACGCCGACTTGCAAGATCCTCCTGAACTGATTTGGGACATGATCGCGCGATGGAAAGAAGGGTATGATGTTGTCTATGCCCGGCGCGTCAAGCGGAAGGGGGAGACGTTGTTCAAGCGATGGACAGCGTATGTGTTTTACCGCTTGCTGCGGGCAGCGACCGAGATCGACATTCCCACTGATACCGGCGATTTTCGTCTCATTGACCGGAAAGTGTGCAATCAGTTACGCTATATGAGGGAGCGAAATCGTTTTGTCCGCGGGCTTGTCAGCTGGGTCGGTTTTCGGCACATAGCGGTGGAATACGAGCGAGAGCCGCGGCTGGCTGGGGAGACAAAGTATCCATTGAAAAAGATGATTCGTTTTTCGTTAGACGGCATTACGTCTTTTTCGCATAAGCCGCTCAAATTGGCGAGCTGGCTTGGGTTTGCTTTGTCGGCGGCAAGTGCAGTCGGCATGATGGCGGTATTGTACTTGAAGTGGTTCACCCATTCGACCGTGGCCGGATGGGCATCGCTGTTGATGGTCATGCTGTTTTGCAACGGAGTGACGATGACGATGCTTGGGATTACCGGTGAATACATCGGCCGCATTTACGATGAAGTGAAAGAGCGGCCTCTGTATATTGTCAATGAAACATGGGGAGTCGGAACGAGACATGAACGAAAGCCTTCCTACATTCCGTAAAGAAAAACAAGCCTTATGGCGGTTTGCCGTCGTCGGGGTGGGCAATACGGCGGTCGACTTCGCTGTCTTTTTTCTGCTCACCGCCGCAGGCGTTCCTGCGGCCGCGGCGCAAGTCGCTTCTTATGGCGCCGGGGTGGCAAACAGCTACGTTTGGAACCGGCGCTGGACGTTTCAAATGAAGCAAAGGGCGAATATCGGGGAACTGCTTCGGTTTCTTGCCGTCAACGGGCTGTCGCTCGGAGTGTCGCTTGTCGTCTTGTTGGCGGCCGAACGGCTCGGCCCGCTTTGGCTCGCGAAAGGTGTGGCCACGGTCATGGGCATGGCGGTGAACTTCGTTGGCAGCCGCTGTTGGGTGTTTGCGGCACCGCGAAGCGAACGTTGACAGAAAGCAGGGAAGGAGGACAACGAAAACGACCCGAAAGCCATAGGCGGTCCGGGTCGTTTTCTGGTTAGGAGGGACTGTAAAGGAAAACGATATTTTCCCAAGTGTACTGCTTTTCAGAAAAAGGAATAAAGGTGCTTCCAAATCGGGAAGCGAGGCGGTCGACCATTGTTTCAAGGGCAATGATGCCCGGCGCAGCCAAGACGCCGGCGAGCGCCGCTGCTGCTCCCGCCTCAGACAAGAAAATGTGCGATTCGGCTTCCAATATCACCTCATCTCCCGGGCGGCAATGCGTCAAGATGGCGACTTCGTTTCCTTGCGTGCCGCTTGTGACGAACAAGGCGTCTTCTTTTCCAAGCATTTTGGCCGCCAACGCTTCTCAACGGTTGACGGTCGGATCTTCGCCGTATACGTCGTCACCGACTTCGGCTTCTGACATCGCCCGGCGCATCTCTGGCGTCGGTTTGGTCACGGTATCGCTGCGAAAATCAATGAACGGCATCGTGGCCCCCCTTCTTTCCTGATCGTTGTGTGCATCGAAAGAACGGGAGTGCAGGGGGTCCCGCTTCCCGCCTTTGGTTACACGGTTCGAATTTGCCCGGTCCCGTACACGAGCGATTTCGTTGTCGTGATGGCCACAAGCCCCATCGGCCCGCGGGCATGCAGCTTTTGGGTGCTGATGCCGATTTCCGCCCCGTAGCCGAACTGTTCGCCATCCGTGAAGCGGGTGGACGCGTTATGGTACAAGACCGCCGCGTCGACCGCTTGGAAAAAGCGGCGGACGTGCGCCTCGTTTTCGGTGATGATCGCTTCCGAATGTTTCGTCCCGTAGCGGCGGATATGCTCGATCGCTTCATCGACATCGGCGACGAGTTTCACGGCTAAAATCGGCGCCAAATATTCCGTATGCCAGTCTTCTTCTGTCGCTTCGTTGACAAACGGATGCATAGCGGCAAGGCGGCGGTCGCCGCGCAGCTCGACGCCGCGAGCGTGAAGCGCCTCAAGCAGCTCGCCGGCGTGCGGCCACTGTTCGTGAATGAGCACCGTTTCGACGGCGTTGCAGACGGACGGACGCTGCAGTTTGGCGTTTACGACGATATCGACCGCCATCGACCGCTCGGCTGATTCGTCGATGAAAATATGGCAGTTGCCGACACCGGTCTCGAGCACTGGCACGGTGGCGTTTTCGACGACCGAGCGGATCAACCCCGCTCCGCCGCGCGGAATGAGGACATCAAGATAGTCGTTGAGGCGGAACATGCGCTGGGCCGTTTCCCGGCTCGTGTCTTCGAGCAGCTCAATGGCGGTTTCCGGGATGGCCGTTGTGCGAAGCGCCTCTTTCATGACGGCCACAAGCGCTTTGTTGGAATGAAGCGCCGATGAGCTGCCACGGAGCAAGACGGCATTGCCCGTTTTTAGGCAAAGGCTGGCGGCATCGACCGTCACGTTCGGGCGCGCCTCATACACCATGCCGATCACCCCAAGCGGCACGCGCACCGTTTGAATGCGAAGCCCGTTCGGCCGCGTCCATTCGGCTACGATTTCCCCGACCGGGTCAGGCAATGAAGCGACTTGGCGGACGCCACCGATGATTTGATCGATCCGTTCATTCGTGAGCTGCAGCCGGTCAAGCAAAGCCGGCGACAGCCCTTGCGCGCGGCCGGCGGCCATATCGTTTTCGTTTGCCGCCAAAATGACGGCCCGTTCGCGGTCGATGGCTTGGGCGATCTGTTCCAATGCCGCGTTTTTTTCTTCGGTAGACAGCATGGCTAACGTGTGTGCCGCCGTTTTCAACCGTTCGGCTTTTTCCAGCAGTTCGTTCATCTTTGGACACGCTCCTTTCGCAAAGTGACCCAATTGTCGCGGTGGATGACTTCCGGGCGGTGAAGGTAAGAGTATTGCCGGGCCTCTTCGCTCGGCCGCCCTTTCACTTTTTTCAAATCGGCGGCGGCGTAATACACTTGGCCGCGGCCGATGGTAATGCCTTTTTCATTGACGACGTCGACGACATCCATCGCATGGAAGTCGCCGGAAACGGCCGTGACGCCGGCGGGAAGCAAGCTTTTCCCGCGCACAAGCAGCGCTTCCTCGGCGCCGCTGTCAACGGTGATCGTGCCGGAAACGGGGGCGTGATAGGCGATCCATTGCTTGCGCATTTGCATTGGTTTCGGAAACGGAACGCCGATGTACGTACCGTCGCCTTTTCCAGCCAAAATATCGGCGAGCTTTTCTTTGCCGCTTTCCGTGCCGATGAAGACGCTGACACCGAACGAGAGCGCTTTTCGGGCGGCCAACAGCTTTGAGCGCATGCCGCCGGTGCCGACCGCTGAGCCGCTGTCGCCGGCTGAGGCGAGCATCTCGCTTGTAATCTCCGGCAAAAAGGCATACTTTTTCGCCTGCGGGTTCGTTTTCGGATTGGCGTCGTACAGCCCGTTAATGTCGGTGAGCAAAACGAGCGCATCGGCGTGCAAAAAGCCGGCGACCAAGGCGGAAAGCATGTCATTGTCGCCAAACGTCAGCTCCTCAGCGGAAACCGGATCGTTTTCGTTAATGACTGGGACGGCGCCGTGCTCAAGCAATGTCGTGATCGTCGTAAACAAGTTGCGAAACCGCTCGCGGCTGTAAAAATCGCTGCGCGTCAACAACAATTGGGCGGCGGTGAAGCCGAATCGGGCGAACGCCGAACTGTACGCCTGCATGAGCAGGCTTTGTCCGACGGCGGCGGCCGCCTGTTTGCCGGCGAGCGTCGTCGGCCGCGCCGGGTAGCCTAACGGTCCGAACCCGGCCGCGACCGCCCCCGAAGTGATGAGAATGACGTCATGGCCAAGCTGTTTCAGGTGTGCCATGGCTTCGACGTGATCATGAAGTTTGTCAAGGCATAGGCCGCCTTTTGGATCGGTGAGCGAGCTGCTTCCGATTTTGACGACGACGCGCTGCCGTTTCATGGCGTTCCCTCCTTTGCGAGTTTTGCCGCTGTCGATTCCATTGTTGTTTGCCGCCCGTTGGAAAGGCGGCCAACAAAAAAAACGCTTCTCCTCCTTTGGCAAAAGGACGGAAAAGCGTTCCGCGGTACCACCTTTTTTGGCGCACAAAGCGCCCACCTCTGGCCTATAACGCAGGCATGCGGCTTATGTTTGCATAAGCGGCCGTCTAGGGCAGGTTCAACCGGCTTCCCGCGAGGAACCTTCCAGCCTATGGGTTCCACTCTCTGGCGCGTTCCCTCGGTTTACTAGTCCCGTGCCGTTCCCGTTGATCCATTGTCATCGTCCAGAACGATAGATAGTTTGTAAGAAATTATGCCGGCAAATTCGGCTGTTGTCAAGAGAGAAGGAAACGGAACGATCAACGCAGCGCAAACCGCTCGTTGTCCTCCATCGGGAAACCGGGCGACCAATGTGTTCCGTGCCGCCTTCCCCGCTTGCGGCCGTTGTCCTCCGCCGGGAAACCCGGTGACCGCCGTTCCGTTGGGTGGAAGCATGGAGAAAAAGCGCAAACCGTCTTTATTTCCCAGCGAACGCTGGCCATGGTACGAACAGCATTTTCACCAGCTTTTCCGGTCTGTTTGGCGAGGCGATCGGGATACAGCCGCTTTCGCTGGCGCAAAGGAATGGCGAACGGCCGGAGCTTGGCTGGGAAGCGGCGCTGCCGCTGACTTGGATTGCAGGCAGCAAATGAAAACGTATTCAAAATAAAGATAATTGTCTTTCTATTAGAAAAAGTGGTACAATACTAGCAACCTAGCACTTTGTACGATGGAGGGACAACAGATGAAAAAACGGCGCAGTGACATGATCAAAAAAGGGTTTGACCGTGCTCCGCATCGGAGTTTGCTGCGGGCGGCTGGCGTGAAAGACGAAGATTTTGACAAACCGTTTATTGCCGTGGTCAACTCGTACATCGACATCATTCCGGGGCACGTCCATTTGCAAGAGTTTGGAAAAATCGTCAAAGAAGCGATTCGCGAGGCGGGCGGCGTCCCGTTTGAAATGAATACGATCGGCGTTGATGACGGCATTGCGATGGGCCATATTGGGATGCGCTATTCGCTTCCGAGCCGGGAAATCATCGCGGATTCGATTGAAACGGTCATTTCCGCGCACTGGTTTGACGGTATGGTGTGCATTCCCAACTGTGACAAGATTACGCCGGGGATGATGATGGCAGCGATGCGGCTCAACATCCCGACGATTTTCGTCAGCGGCGGGCCGATGAAAGCCGGTGTCACGAAAGATGGGCGCAAAATCTCGCTTTCGTCCGTGTTTGAAGGCGTCGGCGCGTATTTGGGTGGAACGCTCGATGAAAAAGGGTTGGAAGAGCTCGAACGCTACGGCTGTCCGACGTGCGGGTCGTGTTCCGGCATGTTTACCGCCAACTCGATGAACTGTTTGGCTGAAGCGCTTGGGTTGGCTTTGCCGGGCAACGGCACGATTTTGGCGGTCGACCCGGCGCGCAAAGAGCTCGTCCGCCGCTCAGCGAAGCAGCTCATGTATTTGATTGAGCATGATATTAAGCCGCGCGACATCGTGACGGAAAAAGCGATTGACAACGCGTTCGCGCTCGATATGGCGCTCGGCGGCTCGACGAACACGGTGCTGCATACGCTGGCGATCGCCAATGAAGCGGGCATTGACTACTCGCTCGAGCGGATCAACGAAATCGCCGCCCGCGTGCCGCACTTGGCGAAGCTCGCACCGGCCTCCGATATTCATTACATTGAAGATTTGCACGAAGCCGGCGGCGTCTCGGCGGTGCTGAATGAATTGGCGAAAAAAGAAGGGACGCTGCATTTGGATACGCTGACCGTCACCGGCAAGACGCTCGGTGAAAACATCGCCGGCTGTGAAGTGAAAAACGATGACGTCATTCGGCCGATTGACAACCCGTATTCGGAAACGGGGGGCCTCGCCATTTTGTTCGGCAACTTGGCTCCGGACGGTGCCGTCATTAAAACGGGCGCGGTTCAAGGCGGCATTACCCGCCATGAAGGCCCGGCGATCGTCTTTGATTCGCAGGAAGAGGCGCTGGAAGGCATCGCCAGCGGCAAAATCCAACCGGGTCATGTCGTCGTCATCCGCTATGAAGGGCCAAAAGGCGGTCCAGGCATGCCGGAAATGCTGGCGCCAACATCGCAAATTGTCGGCATGGGGCTTGGCACCAAGGTGGCGCTTGTGACCGACGGCCGCTTCTCCGGCGCCTCGCGCGGCCTGTCGGTCGGGCATGTGTCTCCGGAAGCGGCGGAAGGCGGCCCAATCGCCTTCATCCAAGACGGCGATATCATTGAAATCGACACAGTGAAACGGACGATCAACGTCAAGCTGTCCGACGAAGAGCTCGAACGGCGCAAAGCGAACTGGAAAGGCTTTGAGCCGAAAGTGAAAACCGGGTACCTCGCCCGCTACTCGAAACATGTCACCTCGGCGAGCACGGGCGGGATTATGAAAATTTAGTAGTTTGTCGTATGGATGGATCGAAATCCGTTCACGCAACGCTTCTGAGGATGATGAAAATTTAGTGGTTTGTCGTATACCGCGTTCGCTTGATAAAGCGCGGCAAGATGTCGAGGAGATGATGAAAATTTAGCAGTTTGTCGCCTAGCAGAGGCGGAAGCGCATATGATCACGAAGGGGATCCAGCCGTTGACGGATCCCCTTTTTTATTTTGTCGCGCCGATTTCACGATATGAAAAGCGTATTCGACTATATAAGTTGCAATTTGGGTTTACATGGCATTGTTCAATCTTCTTGTCACCGTGCCAGCTTGTCAGGTGATAAAGCCGGGACATGGAGGTCGGAAATTCTTTATTACAACCTATATCGTATGAAGCACGGGAGCGCCGCAAACAACGCCTTTGGCGCGGACTTCGGCTGCGGGGCGCCTGTTTCTGCGTGCCTTTGTCAGAAACGAAGAACCGAAAGCGGCTGCTTTTTTCTTGGCGGATGAAGGCAAAAACGATATTGACATTTTATAATATTTAGACTATTTTAAGATTAG
>NZ_JPYA01000058.1 GCF_000750005.1 Geobacillus icigianus
GACTGTAGCCGGAGTAGTCGAAACAGCCGGGTCCATCCCTTTAGCCGCAGCCGGGATCGCCCTTAGCGGCACGGGAGTAGGAGCGGCGATCGGAGCTCCAGCCACTGCCATCGCTGTTGCCGGAGCCACTCATGGAGCCACTTTAGCGACAACAGGAAGCTCCCACTTCGTCCAACACGCGAACGAACTGTACCAGCGAATGAGCCGGAGCGAAGGGGAGTCGGGGAAAGCGGTTAAGGGGGCAGAACAAGCTAGGAAGTTTACCAAGGAAGAGTTAGCAACTAAACCAAAAAATTCACCTGACCCTGACAAATGGCAGAAAAAAGGTGGAAAGATTACAATTGATGAGAATGGTACATGGACTTATCATGATTGGGAAGGAAACTCTGTGACATATCTAGGGGGCTATCCAGATTTCAAAGGAGCGGGAATGGTGAAACAGGAAGTTCAAATTGGAAAGTTTGAAAGCTATGACAAAGACTTTGCTAAGGCGGATAAACTAGCTCCTAACGGCCCTATAGATCGTGATGTTAGTACATGGCATCACCACCAGGATGAAACGACCATGCAAGAAATGGATAGGATATTGCACAGCAGATTTACGCATAGAGGTGGAATGTCCAAAACTAAAAAAAGAAACAAACAAGGAGATGATTAATATGGATTTTATCGGCTATGGGAAAGCAACAATACAAATGATAGATGAATTTGAACAATATATTGGTTTTTCATTACCTAAGGACTATAAGCACTTTCTATTGCAATATAACGGGGGAAAACCTCGGGAAAGATACTATTCTTTTTTTGTTGAGGAGTTAAATGAAAGCATTCCGTTAAATGTATTATACGGATTAAATACAGATATAAAACAAGTAGATTTGAAGGTGTGGCACGATGAATACCGTGATGATTTAATTGAAAATTGTATAATAATCGGAAGTGACCCTGGGTCAGGAATGATTGTTTTGGTAAATGATCATGAAGAGGGAGGGGTTTATTATTGGGATCACTCATGGCATTTTGACCAATCCAATGAAGAAAATAATTTATATAAAATTTCGGATAGTTTCCAAAATTTTTTTGATGGATTAAAAAAGCTGTAAATACGCGTTTACTTATCATAAGCAGGATCGTACAAT
>NZ_JPYA01000059.1 GCF_000750005.1 Geobacillus icigianus
GCAGCGAATACGTCTTCATGTGACCAACCTCTAAAATAATTATCTAAATATTTCGGACTCCTATTTGGTAACTTCTTTGCAAGTTCTAATATTCCTTCAATATCATCCACTGTTAATAAACCTGAATTACTAGCTATAAGTTTAAAATATTCTTTATCCCAATCGACTCCCTCTGATAAATCTCTACCATCATCGTAAAGAGTACGAACAGGGATCTTATTACCAGTCGCCATCGCTCTTAAAACCCTTACCTTTCTTATATCAAGGTCACCATCAGGTGTTACAAAACCGTTCTCTTTCATGAAATTTACTATTAACTCCGCATCTTCCGGATAATTATAACGCATTGAGTCAGAACTTACACGCATTCCTAACGCTTGCATGTAACTTCTAACATCTGGAAAGGCTAAACAAATTCTCTTCGTATTTATACCCATAATAAGTTACCCCCTAATAGTTTCTTTTTCCTTTACTTTGCGCTGTCTCTTAACTTCTAAACCTTTTACATACACACCGTCATGCTTTAACGTGTAAATGTATTCTACATTAATACGATAGCGTTCCCATAAACCATCTGCTCCATACAACTTTGCAACACTTACTATGTCTGCATTTAATACCTGAAAACTATTAACTACCATCTCTACAGGTATCGACAAACCCGTACGCTGTGCAAAATGACGGTTAGCTTCAATTCGATTATTGATTAACTCTTGATACACTTGCTCAATCGATTTGTTACCAGTAAAAACTTTCTTTAACTCAATACCCAAACCTGCTGGATACCCGTCACAACTTACGAAAAAACCTTTCCCCTCACAACGACCATCAATGACAATTGCTCTAGTACTCATGAATACAACCCTCCTCTCTTTATTTTTTTTTTGATTTAATAAGATTGATGCTTATTAAATCTTACCTAATATAAAAAATGTCTGTGTTACACTCTTGAAAATAAAATTTATCTGCCACAATCTAACCTACGGTAAAATTCATCTTCAAATGAATTGAATGACACCTTATAACCTAACTGTTGCTCTAACAAACGCCATTCTTCCTTCAATCTCGCTTTTCTGCGCGCAATCTGTCTCCTGCTTAACTCTCCATCACAAGAGAGATTCTCTGGTTGCATCATATAGTAAATCCTGCTGAACGCTTCGAAAAAATACGGTGGTAACAATGCGTAATCCTTCTTCGGTAATGGTTTTAGTTTCTTCTCGAATTGCACCTCCAATTGCACCTCCTCTCCTTTTAGTGTTTTGCTGTTGGTCTGGACTTGATAATGAACTTTCATTATCTTTCTAATGTCCTATCTACTATATTTAAAATC
>NZ_JPYA01000060.1 GCF_000750005.1 Geobacillus icigianus
ACACGCAAGTTTACACAAAAAACAACACATTTATTTACGGCCTATATTTCATTTCTGTAGATGAACATTTTTCATTACAGTAATTTCTATGCCCTAAGAGACAAACAGGGTATCCCCTAGGCGACATAGAGCTGTTTTTTAATCACATCAATGGATATATCTTGCTTCGCGTCGTCATTGATGAACTGGGCGATGCTCTGACCTTTCCGCGATCGAAGCAACCCCAGTTTACACGAAAAGGTGTCCCTAAGCTCCGGACACCTTTTCGCCGTCTGTTGTTTGATTGCAGCCTTTTATCCGGATCGCTCCACCATACCGTTCGCACGGGGGACATCCTCAACCGCCTGCGCTTGTAAACGGCGCGCCGTCAGCATAGCCCCTCCAAGAACAATGGCAAACAGCCAAAATCCGTATGCCGGGGAACCGAGCCACTGCTTCATCGCCCCGAGCACGTTCGGCAGCAAAAACCCTCCCAACCCGCCGGCCGCCCCGACGATGCCGGTCAGCAATCCGACTTCTTTCGGAAACCAAGTTGGAACGACTTGGAACAAAGCACCGTTTGCCGCACCAAAGCAAAGGAAAAGAACGACCATCAATCCAAACACGATAAAAAGGGGCGGCAATGCGCCGATGAACGCAAGCAAAACCGCTCATCGCCACCATCAGTGGATCGGCCGCGAAGCAAGCAATTCATCGATGATTCGTGAATAATGGTCAACGCGCCGTTCGAGCTCATCGACTTGCTTCTCCAACTGCGTCATATATTGCCGGAACGTAATCGGCACCCCGTGCCGCTGTTCAAGCCGCTTCTCGATTTGCTGCCGCTCGCCGCAGACGGACACGAAAATGCGCATATCGCGGCCAAACACCTCGCGCACCGTCTCGCCGATCAGTTCGCCGTATCTGATTTGCAGCCATTCACATTGAATCTCGTTCACGCATTCGATAATCAGCCAGTCTTCATCCACCGTCGCGGACGTCGATGCGAACCAAGCATCAAAAGAGGCGCCAGACAATTTTTGCGCGAGCTTAGCTTTGACCTGCTCCCATAAATGTTCCTTCACCGCTCCTCCTCCTTCCGTTAAAAATAGGCCACACTCAACAGTGACAGAGCGAAACGATGCAAAACGAAGAATTCGTGATGAGAAAACATGACGTTTGCGTCGCGCTATGGGCGAAGTTCACCACTCGCTCCCCTCGAAGGCTGGTGAAAAACCGCGGATTCCCTTCATTAATCGAGAATGAGTGAAAAGCAGAACCGATGCAACAAAGTTTTTCTAGTTGAGAAATCACATTGTAAAGCCGTATCCCCGATGAAATCGCCAGCCTTCTAGAAAGCGGGGCATGTTGGGTAACATACGGCCAGACGTCACTATTTTTCACCGAAAGAAACCTTATCGAATCCGTTTTTTTTGGACAAGATGCCGCTGCTTGGCGTCCGGTAACCATCGGTTCATTAGCCTTCTAGAAGGCGGATCAAAACCTCTTGAGCAGCCCCCTTCTTCCCTATTCGTTCGGCTGCCAAAGATGCTCACGCAATGCGCTGCGAATGTCATCCGGAATCCGTTCAGGACGTCCCGTCTCAAAATTGAAATTGACATACACCGCCCGTCCTTTGGCGCAAACCACCCCGTTTTGATGGATCTCCTCATAAATCGTCAGGCTTGTGTTGCCAATACGCTCAATACCGGTGTACACTGTCACATCTTGTCCGTAATACATTTGATGGACATAGTCGACTTCCATGCGAATGATTACCATCCGCCAGCGCCGAAACGACAAATCCGGCGTAAACAGTTTGAAAATTTCATGCCGACCGGCTTCAAACCAAACAGGCACCGTCGTGTTGTTAATATGACCGACACCGTCCGTTTCCGACACGCGCGGCGTGATGACCGTCGTAAACATCCTCTTTCCTCCCTAAAAACACCTCAAATGTATTCCAGTTCGCTGTCGTTCTCTTTTTGTCGAATCGAGACGATTGATGTATATTCGTTCGCTTCAAGAGGCGAAAATTCCTTCTTCACCGTCAAGAAAATGCGGAAAATGTTGCCTTTTGAGCGAAAAAAGCCGTAAACCTAAACATGGAAAACCACTTTCGCTTTCCAAACAAAAAATACAGGAGCCAACCAACAGCCCCTGTATTTCTTCCTTATTCATGGTTCGGTTCGACGATCGTCCCGGCAAACGCGGCTTCGTAAATCGCGCGGATGTCGGCTTCCAACAGCGGCAGCGGGCTGCGGGCGAGCAGCCGTTTCTGTTGGACAGCATCTTTCGTCAAGCTTTCTAACGCGCTTTCCGGGATGCCGAATCCGCCCAGCGTCTTCGGAATGCCGACGTCGGCGACAAGCCGTTCCAGTTCCTCGACGCACCGATATGATGCTTCCACTTCGGACAAAAAGCTCGAGTTGCCGCCGAGCGCGTTTAAAATATCAGCCATTCGTTTCGTGCAGCTTTGACGGATGTAGCCCATCACATACGGCAAAAGCACGGCGTTCGATTCGCCATGGGCGATATGAAACTGCCCGCCGAGCGGATACGCGAGCGCATGCACGCCGGCCACCCCGGCGTTGAAAAACGCCAAACCCGCTAGGTAACTACCGTTCGCCATATCCGTGCGCGCCTGTTTGTCCGTTCCGTTTTCCACCGCTTTGCGCAATGAGCGAGAAATGAGGCGCATGGCCGCGATCGCCAACCCATCCGATGTCGGGCTCGCGTTGACCGACACGTACGCTTCGACCGCATGGGTGAGCGCATCAATCCCGGTTGCGGCCGTCACCCGCGGCGGAACGGAAACGGTCAGCTGCGGATCGACGATGGCTACATCAGCCAACAAGCAATCGTGCGTCACGACATCCTTTGTCGTTTCTAAGGACAAGACAGAGATATTCGTCACTTCCGACCCGGTGCCTGATGTCGTCGGAATCAAAATTTTCGGCAGCCCTTTTTTCTCGAGTGCCCGCGTTCCCGTCAAGTTTAGGTAGTCGGCAACCGAACCGTCATGCACCGCCAAAACAGCGGCCAGTTTTGCCAAATCGAGCGCGCTACCGCCACCGACGCCGATGACAAGATCGAACTCCCCATCGCGGGCAAACGCCACCGCCTTTTCCCCTGTCGCAAGCGGCGGCTCGGGCACAACGTCGGTATAGACGTGCACACTGTACCCTGCTTGCCGGAGCGGAGACGTCACTTGCTCGACAAGGCCGATTTTCTCAAGCATTGGGTCAGTAATCACTAAAATTTGTTTCGCTCCCAACCGCTTCACTTCCGGAACCAAATGCTTAAGCGCCCCCCAGCCGACATGGCTGAGCGGCGGAAACACAATGCGAGCTACAGTCATGGTTCTCCCCATCCTTTCTATTCGTTGATCAAACAGCGCCATTTAGACACTCGCTCAAAACGACGCGACCCGCTTTTTCCATCAGACAAATGCAAGGGCTAATTTAGCGGCCCTGCGCCTCCTCCAGCTCCCGCTTCAGTTCCTCGACAAGCTCCACCGCCGGAAGTTCCCGCGCCAGCCGGTATCCTTCTCCAGCCCAAAGCGACATCCGCTCCGGATCGCCCGCCTTGGCGGCGGCAGCGCGCAGCGGCTTCGTCATATGGTGCACGTGCGGATACGCCGCCGGCGCTAGATCGCGATATTCGGCCATAAAGCGGTTCGCCAGCCCGCGCGCCGGCCGGCCGGTAAACGCCCGTGTCACAGCCGTTTCGGTAAACCGCGGATCGGCAAGCGCTTGCTTATGGAGCGGATGCGCCCCGCTTTCTGGGCAGCGCAAAAACGCCGTCCCGAGCTGCACCGCGCTCGCCCCCGCTTTGAGCGCCGCCGCGATGCCGCGCCCGTCCATGATCCCGCCCGCCGCCACAAGCGGGAGCCGAACCGAAGCGCGCACGTCGGCCAACAACGGGAACAACGCGATCGCCTCATCCTGCTTTGGATCGTTGCCAAACGACGCGCGATGCCCGCCCGCTTCCGCCCCTTGCACACAAAGGGCGTCCGCGCCGGCTTCAGATGCAATGTGGGCCTCTTCCACCGATGTCACCGTCACGATTACAAACGACCCAGCTTTCTGCAAGGCGGCGATCACCGCTTTGTCCGGGCAGCCAAACGTAAAGCTCGCGACCGGCACCTGCTCCTGAAGCAGCACATCCAGTTTCGCTTCCCAATCATCGTCCTCCCATTTCGGCTCGCCGACTGTTGCGCCGAGCCGTTCCGCCTCAGCCGCCAATACGGCGCGGTAGCGTTCGAGCGCCTTTTCATCCACCGTTTTATCCCCCGGCACAAACACATTCACCCCAAACGGACGATCCGTTAGCGCCCGCAGCTTGTGAATTTCTGCCCTCATCGCTTCCGCCGTCTTGTACCCGCCAGCCAAAAATCCAAGCCCTCCGGCATTCGACACCGCCGCGGCCAGTTCAGGTGTTGACACGCCGCCTGCCATCGGTGCTTGGATGATGGGGACGGGAAGTGTAGAAAACACGATTGATCTCCCCTCTCCTATCCGTAACTGCCGTATCCTCGCTGACTTCTTTACTCTTTCGTGCTCCGCCCAAGGAATTCCTGCCTCTTAGTGAATCAATATGTCTAGAAGGACAGCGATGTAAGGGGAAATGTTGCTCCTAACAGCTTTTCTTAAATTGAAAAACCTTGCGACACCGTAACCTTATCCCTTTCGGCTGCTCGCCCATCCAGCGAAGCAGTTGTTTTTCGTAGGCCTTGGATGAACGTGTGAAAAGAAGCGCTGATGATACAATGTTTTTCTATTTGAGAAATGCTTCTAGGAATCGGTGTGTACTAATAATCACCGTCCTCCTAAGTCTTTCAAACAAAGGTCTCCTTCTTGAATGGTCGATCGAAGGGACGCTCCGTAGGCGGCGTCATGATGACGGGCATCTTCGACGTCCACATGGAGAACCTTCCCTTCTAGCCATTCATATTCTAACTGAATTTTCACCCTAGGCCCCGCACATCCCTCGTAAATCCCTTGGATCTCAGGAGGCAGTTGAAACGACGTGGAATCGAGAATGCGAATCCGGCGAAACAGCGAATGTCTTTGACACACGTGACGGGCCTCCTGCGTCTGATGAATCAGCAGTTTTTCGAACACCGCTTTGAGGAAACTCACCGCTTTTTCATGAAACCGTTGATTGAGCCCTTCCGCACTCAGAGAGGTGTTTTGCTTAAGAGCTAGAGCACTGCAGAGCTGCACCAATGATTTTTGACCGCCTTCTTCCTGGAGAAATGTGCAAAGTGCCACGAAATCATGGGCGCGCAACTTCCCCTTTCGTTGAATAAATCGATGATCTCAGGCCATCTGTTCCAGCTCATCACACGATAACACGCTTCGTAATCCCTCTAAAAAACAATGCCATTCCTCTTGGAGAGATAAGGACGTCTTCAAAAAAACCACCCTTTCTAAGACATGATGAAGTCTTCAAAAGGATGGTCAAATGAGGCATAGATTTATTCCTGTTTTCTTAACTTGATGGCTATGGGTTACCTCCCCGGAATCAACCAATTCCTTGACTCTTTTATACACCGACGCATACCGGCGGTTCATTCCCAAGTTGTAAATCGCCTTTGATCGTTCAGCCGCTTGCCTGATCTGCTCTGCCCCCTCCAAAGAAGTTGCCATCGGTTTTTCTGAGAAGACATGCACATTGTTTTCCAGACATTTTAGTACCGGCTCAACATGCATCGTGTTTGGCGTCGTCACGTAAACAGCATCTACACCAAGATCAAATAATTCCTCGAGGCTTTTGACCGCTTTTGCTTCCCCGGCTTCCTTCGCCAATGAAGCGGCTCTTTCTTCCACAATATCCGCTACCCCAATAATTTGAACCCGCTCATCTTTCTTTAGGATCGACGTATGTACCTTGGCAATCCCTCCGGCTCCCAAAATCCCTACTTTCACCCGAGTCATTATTTTCTCCTCCTCATCTCCGTTGTAGCAGGGAAGCGCTTTCTAATACATCGAAAACAATGGTTATCATGTCCATTAATAATAGTGCAATCTAATCTCCATCGAACTTTTTGAGCAAGCGCTTTCCTTTTGTTTTTTATTTTACCCTCAACCTATTATTTTATCAAGTGTTTTTTCTAAATTTATAGAATTTTTATTAAAAAATAAAAGAACAGCTACTTACAGCTGTTCTTCTCATTAAATTCAACGTTTTCTCCAGTAACATCTATTATTCCATAAAAACAATCTGCTCACATCCTTACGATTTCACTTTAGCGATATGACAGGCCGATTTCCTTACCACTAGATGAGGCGGCAAAATGATCCGCTGTTTCGTATGATTGGTCTCTTCAATTTGGGCGATTAGCAGGTCAACCGCTTGCCTTCCCATTTGTTCAATAGGTTGGGCGACTGTCGTCAACGGTGGATCGATAATGGCCGATAAAATCGTATTATCAAATCCAACCACTGACAGATCATCGGGAATGCGGAGTCCCAACTCTTTGGCCGCCTGATAAGTGCCAACGGCAAGAGAATCAAAACAGGCAAAAATCGCTGTCGGCCTTGGGGTCGACTGCAACAGCTCCATCGCCGCCTTTTTTCCATCAGCCATCGAATAGTCCGTATATACAATCCAAGATTCTTCGCATTTCAAGCCGTTCTCTTGAAGCACCTGCTGATAGGCCTGCAATCTGTATTTATCACTTGTGCGACTTAAATTCCCTAGCATGATCGCGATCTGTCGATGACCTAGGGAAACAAGATGCGAGACGGCTTGATACCCTCCTAAAAAATCATCAACTCTCACTACGTTAATGGCTAGCTCTGGGATATCTTGAGCAATAAAAACCAAAGGGAAATTCTCTTCCAACAACTCTTTGATCATTGTATAATTGTTCGTTGTCGTTCCGATGATGATGCCATCCACGCTTTTTTGACGTAACAAAGAAAGATACATTTCTTCCGTCTCCGGGTTGTTATCCGTATTGCACATCAGAACGTTAAACCCTTGTTCTCTTCCTCGATCTTCCACTTTCCTAGCGATTTCAGAAAAAAACGGGTTTGCTACATCAGGAATGACAAGGCCAATCGTTCTTGTCCGCTTCCCGGTCAACGCCGAGGCGACCATACTCGGTTGATAATGCAACTCTTCCATTACTCGAAGGACTCTTTTTCTCGTTCTTTCACTTATACGTCCCGTATTATTGAGCACTCTTGATACCGTTGAAATAGATACACCAGCTTTTTTCGCTACATCGTAGATTGTCACTTTCATCGTTTACCAATCTCTCCATTGATTATAGTTAACCTTGTTAAGTAAAGCGCTTGCCCTTTTAATGTTATTCTAATTCTTTTTCCACTTTCTTTCAATGCTTTTTTCGATTTCATAATAAATGAAGCCCATATAAAAACCGGCCTGAATTGACCGGTTTTAAGCAAAAATATCGTCGTTTCTCCTACCTCCCCCGAAACACCGGTTTCCGTTTTTCTAAAAAGGCGCGGACGCCTTCGCGGTGATCTTCGGTTTGCCGCATGCGCTGTTGGGCGTCGGTTTCAAGCTCTAGGACGCGAAGCAAGTCCGCCTTTGTTTGCTCGACGTACAGCTGTTTCGTGGCGATCATGGCTTGGAGCGGTTTTTCCTGCAAGGAGGCGATCCATTGTTCCGCTTGCTCCTCATGATCGACAACGAAATCGACGAGGCCCAGCTGCTGCGCTTCGTCGGCGCTCATCGGTTTTCCTTCCCAAATGATCTGTTTTGCTTTTGCCGTACCGACGCGCTGCGCCAAGAGGAAATGCCCGCCGCCGTCAGGGACGAGGCCAATGCCGATAAAGTTCATGGCGAGGCGTGCTTCTTTTGTAGCGATCAGGTAATCGCTTGCCAACGCAAAGCTGAACCCAAGGCCAGCAGCGGGCCCATGGATGAGCGAAACAGTGATTTTCGGCATCGTATACAATCGCATGATCATCTCTTGGATCGTGTTCATCACCGTCTGAAATTGACTCGGGTCATTCACGGAAAGCATCGTCTTAATGTCGCCGCCTGCCGAGAATCCCCTTCCCTTGCCGCGGATGACGACGATCGAAGCATCACTTTCTTCGATTTGCCGCAATGCGCCGACAAGTTCTGTTAACATTTGTCCATCCATCGCATTGAGTGACTGCGGGCGGTTCAGTTCCAATATTGCTTTGTTTTGGTCAAATGTCAGCACAACTGTTTCCATTGCTCTCCCCCTCTGAATGATGATTCATTTATTCATTCTCTATAGAGGCTCTTAACTCCTTGCAGCTAACAAAAATATTGTGAAAACATCAGTGCTTGACATATTCATTGATTTGTAATAAGTTCTATCACGGCGTTACTTTATTACATCCGTTTGCCTATGAAGGGGTCGGTATAATGAGAAAGACAGGCTATTTGCGAAACGTGTCGTTTTATGTATTGGCGGGATTGATATTTTCTATGATGGTTTACAATGTCTTTTATAATCTCGGAAAATTCCCTATTTCCAGCTGGGACGAAGCGCGACATGGCGTCAATGCTTATGAAATGTTAAAAAATAGAAATTTTATCGTCAACACATATCTTAGCCACCCTGATTACTGGAATTTAAAACCTCCCCTTAGTTATTGGGCTATTATGGTTGGTTATAAGTTGGTTGGGCTGAACGCTCTTGGCTTGCGACTGATGTCTGGCGTTTGCGCGATCTTCATGGCTATAGTCATTGTTTTATTTATGAAAAAACGATTTGGCCGCATGGCTGCTATCATATCATTGCTTGCCTTGTCGACTAGCACCCAATATCTTCTCAACCATTGCGCTCGCACAGGAGATGCAGATTCGCTCTTTGTATTTTTCTTTACGTTATCCATCATTTCTTTGCTGTCGGCCAGACGGCAGACGCGATGGTTGTATGCAGCTGGCCTTGCCTGTTCACTCGCTTTTTTAACGAAAAGTTGGCATGCAGGGAACATTTTGTTGATCATGGCTGTGTATTTCTTACTTACTCGACAATGGGGGGCATTTCATTGGCGCGCTTGGTGGAGGGCAGCCCTCAGTTTCGCTGTTCCTGTGCTCGCTTGGGTTCTTGCCCGCTACCACTATGATGGATGGCGGTTTTTGAAGCAAATGATCGCCTATGATTTGTTGTTACGCTCCTCCCGGCCTATTGAGGGTCATATTGGCGATGAAACCTACTACGGCATCATTCTTGTTCATTTTTTCTTTTGGTGGCTCGCACTCTTGATCGGCATCATGGTCATCAGCTATATACAAGACGTTCGTCTTTTAACCTTTGATCAAGCGAATCATCGTTTGAAAGCGGATGTGGTCGGGATTTTAGTATGGATTTGCGTCCCGCTTCTCATGTTTACCCTAGCTAAGACGAAAATCAGATGGTACATTCTCCCTGTTTACCCACCGCTTTGTATGCTGATTGGCATTTGCGCCAGTCAATTGTGGAGAAAAGGAACGTGGAGAGCACGTGGGTTGTTGCTTGCCGGTCTGTTGTTTGTCGCATCGTTTTACGAAATGAATATTCAAAAGTATATTCATCATCCGAAACCAAATTGGGAACTGGCATTACTTCAGCAGACCGCCCAAATGCCTGTTCACGGGTACGAACTCTTTATGTACCATCCATTGCATCGGAAAGATCACTGGCCGCAAAATGCGGTCTTAACGGCAAAGCTGGCGAATGACCTTAAACCTCGGCATGGAGGGCTGAAAACGTTCTTGCATACGAATCGAAGCCTGCTTCTCGTGAAAAAAGCATGGTTTAGCAAACAGCTCGAGCATAAATACCACTTGTCTGTTCTCGCCTCGAACCGTTGGGGATATATTTTAGAGAAACAAGCATAAACAGGCAGCCTTGGGGTATCACTCTCTCCAAGGCTGCGCAACCATTCTTTCTATGTGAAAAGTGTTTGGGATAAAATTCTATTCCCTCTTCTTCTCATCTCGCTTCATTCTCGTTGAAAATAATCAACTTCAACTCCGTCATTTCTTCGATCGCATAGCGGATCCCTTCGCGGCCGAACCCGCTTTCTTTCACGCCGCCGTACGGCATATGGTCGACGCGGAACGTCGGGATGTCGTTGATGAGCACGCCGCCAACGTGCAGCTGCTTCGCCGCTTTCCACGCGGTATGGACGTTATCGGTGTAAATGCCCGCCTGCAAACCGTAGCGCGAGTCGTTGACAAGCGCAATCGCTTCGTCGATCGAGCGGACACGGTTGATCAAGACGATCGGGGCGAACACTTCTTGGCATGACACTTTCATTGTCGGTTGGGCATCGACAATGACCGTTGGAAGCAAAATGTTGCCGTCGCGCTCGCCGCCAAGGACGACATTCGCGCCGCCTTGTTTCGCCTCTTCAATCCAAGCAAGCGCGCGATCGACATCGTTTGGCGTGATTAACGCCGACACATCCGTTGCTGGATCGAGCGGGTCACCTGTTTTCAACTGTTTCGCGGCAGCGACGAATGTTTCAACGAACTCGTCATAGCGTTTTTCATGGACATAGATGCGCTGGAGCGAAATGCACACTTGCCCTTGGAACGTGAACGCGCCAAATACGCAGCGCGGGATGATGCGATCAAGATCGACCTGCTCGTCAACGATGACGGCGGAGTTCGAGCCAAGCTCCAACGTCACCCGCTTTAAACCTGCTTTATTGCGGATCGCGATGCCCACTTCCGGGCTGCCGGTGAACGTGATCATGCTGATGCGGGGATCGGCGACGATTTGGTCGCCGACCGTGCGGCCGCTTCCGGTGACGACGTTGAGCGCCCCTTTCGGCAAGCCTGCGTTCTCGAACAGCTCGGCGATAAAGTAGGCCGACAGCGGCGTTTGGCTCGCTGGTTTCAACACCACGGTGTTGCCTGAAGCGATAGCCGGACCAAGTTTATGGGCGACTAAGTTCATCGGGAAGTTAAACGGCGTGATCGCTCCGATGACGCCGATCGGTTCACGGACGGTGATGGCGATGCGGTTTTCCCCGCCCGGCGCCGCATCAAGCGGCAATGTTTCGCCATGGATGCGCTTCGCTTCTTCGGCGGCGAATGTATACGTCTGGATCGTGCGGGCGACTTCCCCTTTCGCCGTGGTGATCGGCTTGGCGGCTTCCAAGGCGATCAACTTCGCCGCTTCTTCTTGCCGCTCTTTCAACTGTTCGACGACCCGCTCTAAAATAGCGGCCCGTTCATGCGCCGGCATGGCGGCCATCGTCTGCCGCGCCGCATACGCCGCGGCGATCGCCTCATCACCTTCTTGTTCGGTAGCCATCGGAATTTCGGCAATCGTCTCGCGTGAATACGGTGATTTCAGTTCGGTGTAAGACTTCGCTTCCCGCCATTCGCCGTTGATGTATAGTTTTTTTCTTTCCACCATGTTCTCATCCTTTCCCTAACTAGTATTTGCAATCCAAACATTGCCTGTGTTAATAACACTTTTTATTTCGTCGCAAATTTGTTAGAATCCTCTTTTCTGATCCATTTATAGGACATGTTGCTGATCCTCTATCTCCTCTTTTAGATTGGCGGATGGGAAAAGGTAGGAAAAAATCACAATCGAAACGATACTCGCCCCAATTCCATATATAATCGGATAGGTTGAGCTTAATCCCTCCATCGCTAAACCAACCAGCACAACGATGGAACTAATAACGATAGAGTAAAAGCCAGCTTTCGCCGTTGCTCGCTTCCAAAAGAAACCAAAAATCACTGGTACGAAAATGGCGCCTGACAAAATGGCATAGGCGACATCCAATGCAACAAGCACATCCTGAATCCAAATAGCAAAGATAATGGCGACAATCCCCACTGCTAGCGTCATCATTCTGGATAATAGGACAAACTGTCGATCACTTATATTCTGAAACCAATATTGCTTCAAAATATCATGTGATAACAGAGTAGATGAGGCAAGCAATGTTCCGGAGGCCGTTGACATAAGAGCAGAACATACACTGGCCAAAATGAGCCCTAACAAGCCGTGCGGCAAAATCTCTAATGACATATTGGCAAATACGTTTTGTGGATCGTTTATATTCGGAAAAACGATCACCCCGCACATGCCAATGACGCTTAACGCCACGGCATAAGCGATGCTGTAAAGACCCGCATATACTGCGCCACCTCGAGCAATGTTCGGTGTTTTGGCCGTAAACACCCGTTGCCAAATATCTTGTGATACCACCATTCCTAATGTATAGAGCAAGAAGTATTGAAAAATATTTGCCCATCCCATCGATGTCAGATCAAAATGTGACGCTGGCAATCGGTCCAAAAGTGATGTCCATCCACCGACATAGGACAAACTCATCGGCAGCATCACGAGGAAAATGCCAACAGTCATGACGATAAACTGAATGATATCCGTCATCGTCACGCTCCACATTCCTCCGAGAATCGTATAAAACAACACGATCCCCCCGCCAACTAACATCGAAACGGTCATGCTCCAACCTAAAACCGCATGAATGATTGTGCCCATCCCAATGACTTGTGTTACCGAAACCATCAACGTATAGATCGCTGCCACCAACGCGCTGATCAAACGCGTTTCCTGATTGTAACGGCGGCCAAGCAGTTCGCTGATGGTCGTCACGTTGGCGCCATAAATTTGGTTTGTAAAAAACAGGCCAAGCACAGCAATGCCCAAACCAATCATAAACACAAACCACATACCTGAAATCCCAAATTGATACCCTAATTTTGCTGTCCCGATCGTTGAGGCGCCTCCCAAAATCACAGCAGACAGGCAGCCAAGATAAACAAATAATCCAAGATTGCGGCCTGCCAACGCAAAATCTTCAGCCGTCTTCGCCCGCTTCGCCCCCAAAATCCCTGCGCCGATCAATACGAGAAAATAACATAAGAGAACTCCAGTATCTAGTGCGTTCATACCCATTCCCCCATCCTCTTATAATCACAAATTCATGTCCTTCGCGATCCTTTCCTAAAAGGCAAACATTCCTTCAACGACACGACATCAGTTGGTGAATACATCCAGTATCGAAATGGTAATCGACATGTGCCTCCCTCTTTTTTTCATTTTCCAGAAGCGAACGAATGCACACCGATTTCCTCTTCATATTCGGTCAACGCCTCATCGAACATGCTTAATCCTTCATCAATCTGTTCTTTTGTCACGATCAGTGGTGGGATCATGCGGACCACTTCTCCTTGATTGCCGCATAGGTAGAAAAGAACACCTTTGTGCAGACAACGATTCAAAATATTCATCACTCCCTCCCCATTCGGTTCGCGAGTATGCGGGTGGACGATCTCGATGCCGATCATCAGACCGATCGAACGCACGTCTCCAATGACGGGATGCTTCCTTTTTAACAATCCCAGTTTTTTGCGTGCGTATTCCCCAACTTCCCTGCAATTTTCCAACAATTTTTCTTCCCTAAATACGTCTAAAGTTGCTAGCGCCGCTTCGCATGCAATGGGGTTGCCGCCAAACGTTGTCCCATGGCTGCCGAGTGGCCATTGTTTCATCAATTCTTTCGAAGCAACTGTTGCGCTGAGCGGCAACCCAGAAGCGATGCCTTTCGCAATGGCCATAATATCTGGGGTAACGCCAAATGTTTGAGCGGCAAACCATTCCCCTGTGCGCCCAAATCCTGTCTGCACCTCATCAAAAATAAGCAAAATACCATGGCGGTCACAAATTTCCCTTATTTTGCGCAGCCATCCTTTCGGAGGAACGATATATCCTCCTTCTCCCAACACTGGCTCGACAATCATGCACGCCACTTCTTCCGGAGTCACTTGATGGGCAAACAAGGACTCTACATCCTGTTCAAGCTTACGAGCGAAGTACACATCAGAATCCTCTCCTACCGGACAATGTTTTGGATTAGCATATGGAAGTTGGTACGTCAAGCCGTTGGGCTGCAAGTATTTCCGATATTTGCTTTTCGATGTGCTGACACTAAGCGCCCCTAACGAACGGCCATGAAAACATCCGGTAAACGAAATGACGTATGGTCGTCGTGTCACATGTTTCGCTAATTTGATTGCTCCTTCAATCGCCTCTGTTCCACTGTTGGCAAAAAAGAAGCAGTCAAGCCCTTCCGGCAAAATTTTTGTCAGCTCTTCGGCCAAACGCAAAATTGATTCATACATGATGACACCGCTCGGCCCATGCATCAGGCGGTCTGCGGCCTCTTTGATAGCCTGCACGACTTTTGGATGGCGATGACCCGTATTGGCCACAGCAATACCGGAAGTGAAATCAAGATATTTTTTTCCATCCAGTCCGTAATAGTAACATCCTTCTTCCTTCACAACCGGCAAATTCGGGTGGTCTTTCGCCATCGTTGGCGCGAGCAAATCATGCATTTTGTGAAAGAGAGGTAGCCAGTTGCCTTGTGTCATGTACATCCCCCTTCAGCCAAGCCATTTTGTTCATCGAAAACGGATTTGCAAGTTCTGTGCCACCTTTAAAACTATTCTTTATTTTTAGTTAATTATAATCGTTGATTCTATCCCTCTGTTTTAACCGGTTCCTATCATGACAGCTTTGTTTAGAATTCCACAACGGATCTAATTCATTGTTAAATCAAATAATTTATTTTTGAATCGACACGGATTGCTCTTCCTTCAGAAAACATTCTCTCGGAGTAGAAAGTCTCAAATCAAAAAACCGCACCACAAAAAGGTGGCACGGTCTCAAAAAGATAATATCGCCATCACTTTTTCGACTGCATCACGAAGTTTCCACAAGTAGTTTGACTAGGAACCACTGATCACGCCAATTCAGCAATGACCTCTTCGATGACATCCAATGCTTCCTCCAGCTGTTCATCTGTGATGACAAGCGGCGTTAATAGACGAATGACATTGCTGTATAGGCCCGCACTCATGATGATGACACCACGTTGATGGCATGCTCGCAAAATGGCGGCCGTTAATTCCCTATTCGGTACTTTTGTCTTTGCGTCAGTGACAAATTCGATGGCCACCATAGCCCCAAGTCCCCGTACATCCCCGATCGCCTCATACTTCTCCTGCAGCTGTCTGAACCGATTGATAACGATTTGTCCAATGTCATTGGCCCGTTCTACCAATCCTTCTTGTTGCAACATGCGAATCACTTCCAAAGCGGCCACGCAACCAAGCGGGCTGCCCCCGTATGTCCCGCCGATTTCTCCCGGATTGGGTGCATCCATGATTTCTGCCCTTCCCGTCACCGCACTGATCGGCACACCCGCTCCGATGGACTTCGACATGGTTATTAAATCAGGCACAACGTCAAAATGTTCAATGGCGAACATCTTCCCTGTTCGTCCAAATCCGGTCTGGATCTCATCGGCGATAAACAAAATCCCGTATTTTTCACAAATTTGTTTGACCCCTTGAACGAATGTTTTTGACGGAACAATAAACCCGCCTTCTCCTTGCACAGGCTCCATAATGATGGCAGCTACCTCGTCCGCCGGGACTTCTGAGAGAAAAAAGTCCTCAAGCCGCCGCAAAAGCTCGGCGTCCAATTCCTCGTTGGTCATGCCTGCTGGTTTTCGGTAATAATAGGGATACGGAAGTTTGTACGTATCCGGGGCAAAAGGTCCAAAACCAAATTTATATGGTTTCACTTTGCTTGTCAGCGACATCGCCAACAAGGTTCGCCCATGAAACCCTCTTTCAAAAGAGAGAATGGCTTTTCTCCCTGTATACTTTCGTGCAATTTTGACGGCATTTTCGACTGCTTCTGCCCCGCTGTTCAAGAAAAAGGTTTTGTTATGATGAGCACCTGGCGTGATGCGGTTTAACGTCTCGGCCAACTCAATATACGGCTCATACATCATCACATGGAAACACGGATGAATATACTGCTCCGCTTGTTTTTGGATCATTTCCACCACTTTCGGCGGGCAATGGCCGACATTGAGGCTTCCAATCGCCCCGGCCAAGTCGATAAACGTATTTCCATCCACATCGGTTAAGAGCGCTCCTTCTCCTTTTACCGCAAACGTCGATACCGTGTTAAACGGTCCCCGCGGAACATTCTGTTCTTTTTTTCTTAATAGCTCCTTTGCTTTTGGTCCCGGAATCGCTGTTTTTACTTGGATATATTTTTTTGTTTCTGCCTTCATCTTCTCCCTCCGTCCCATTGTGTATCATGATCCATCTTTTTAGATATGCAAAAAACATGCCAAAAACTTCATGCAAAATCATATAACAAGGAAAAAGGATTTTTTCGCCTCTTTGATAAAGTTAGTAATAGAAGCCTCACAGACTGCTAGGAGGGAAAGTATGCACCGTACAGCTGATGTTTTGGAATTCGAGTTGGACGCGATATTGAAATCATCAAACGACAATATTGTGATCGCAGACGAAAACGGGATCATTCTTCGCGCCAGCCCGAATTGCTTGTCCATATACGGAAAGGACGTCTCTTATTTAGTCGGAAAATCGGTTTATCAATTAGAAAAAGAAAACGTCTTTTGCCCTTCAGTTACAGCGAGAGTATTACGGGAGAAAAAAGAGGTCCAATTGATGCAGCAAACCGCCACCGGACGAGTTGTCATGGCGACAGGCGTGCCTGTATTTGACCACCAAAACCGCCTTGTCCGGATCATCAGTTTTTCCCATGATTTAACAGAGTTAGAGCGTTTGAAAGAAGACTATGAAAAGCTGAGAAAGCAGATGGAACATTATCAAATGGAAATAGAGGAGTTGAAGCCGGAACATATCGTTATTCAAAGCAAGGCGATGGAACGAATTTGGAAGCTCGTGCACCGCGTGGCCCAATCGGACGCGACGGTTCTTTTCCTCGGCGAGTCTGGAGTCGGAAAAAACGTATTCGCCCGTTCCCTTCACCTCCATAGCCCGAGGCGGAATGAACCGTTTATTGAGGTCAACTGCAGCGCCATTCCTGAATCACTGTTTGAATCGGAAATGTTCGGCTATGAAAAAGGATCCTTTACCGGTGCGCAAAAAACAGGAAAACCGGGGCTGATCGAACTGGCCGACAAAGGAACTCTCTTCCTTGATGAAATTGGCGAGCTTCCCCTTTCGATGCAAGCGAAACTGCTAAAAGTTTTGCAAGAGAAAAAAGTCATACGTGTTGGAGGGATTAAAGAACGAACGGTCAATTTTCGCCTGATCGCCTCGACAAATCAGAACCTAGCAGAGATGGTGAAGCAAGGAAAGTTCCGCCAAGATTTATTTTATCGTTTGCATGTGATTCCGATTTACGTTCCTTCTTTGCGTGAGAGAAAAGAAGATATTTTCATGCTGGCCCAATACTTTTTGAAAAAATTCAACCAAAAATATCAAATGGATAAATACTTTCATCCATCCATTGTCGACCATCTCGTTCAGTACGACTGGCCAGGCAACGTGCGTGAGCTGGAGAATATGATCGAACGGTTAGTCATTACTTCTGAAACGAGAGCCATTTATCCGGAATATCTTCCTTTTTCGATCCAGAAATATCCAGAGGTGATCACTCCCCATCAATCGTTGGAAAAACGGAACGAACCGTCGACATTAAAAGAAGCCATTGAACAAGTGGAACGGCAATGGCTCCTGCGTGCAGCCAAACAGTGCAAAACAACATACGAGATGGCTGATTATCTTGGCATCAGCCAGCCAACGGTCGTACGAAAGCTGAAAAAATACGGTGTTGATTCAAAAACGAATTAAGATTCATCTTTGAATGAAGCGTTCGCTCATTTTTGAACATACGCAAGCAAGGATGGACGTAAAAGCAGCCTTGTTTGCGTATTTCTTGTCTGCTTCCCCTTTTTGGCACACTTTTTGCTTCTAAAACCATCGCGAACCATTTTTCACTGCCCAAGGAGGTCTTGACATGTATCAACCGAAAGATTCTTCCCAATCACCCCGTTTTTGTGGGGTTCGCACCTTTATGCGGTTGGAACAGATCAAAACAACAGACGATGTCGATTTTGTCATAGTTGGCGTTCCTTTTGACACCGCGGCATCAAACCGAACCGGACAACGATATGGCCCACAGCACATTCGCAATTTCTCTGTCTTGCTTCGCCCTTACAATCCAGATATGGATATTGATATTTTTGCCTATTGTTCCGGCGTCGATTACGGGGATATTGATGTCATTCCCGGCAATGCGTTGCGCACGTATGATCGTATCGTCGAAGAGCTGCGACCATTGTTGAAGAAAGATATCGTTCCGATTCTGATGGGCGGCGATCACTCCATTACATTGGGACACTTGCGGGCTTTTTACGAACGCTTTGGCCCCATCGCGCTCGTTCATTTTGACTCGCATAGCGACACGTGGGACCATTACTACGGAGAAAAATATATGCATGGCACGCCGTTCCGCCGCGCTGTCGAGGAAGGGCTGCTTGATGTGGATCATTCCATTCAAGTCGGGATGCGCGGACCGCTTTACAGTGCTGATGATATCGAGGACGCCCGACGGCTTGGTTTTGAAGTCATTCCGATGAAAGAGGTCCGGCAAATGGACTTTTCGGAAGTAATGCGCCGCATCCATCAACGCGTCGGTGACAAACCGGTTTTCGTTTCTTACGATATTGACTTTGTCGATCCTGCTTTTGCCCCGGGGACTGGCACACCGGAAGTGGGCGGACCAACCAGCTACGAGGCACTCGAATACGTAAGGGGACTCGATGGACTAAATATTGTCGGGTTTGATCTCGTCGAAGTTTTGCCTGCTTACGACAGCGGAGAAGTGACCGCTCTATTGGCTTCTGCGATTATGTATGAGATGATTACACTTGTGGCGTTGAAGAAAAAGCGGTCACAGGCCAACAACCTATCGACAACGACAACATCCTAAAAACATGTCACAAACAAAAAGGAGCGGCTTTCAATGGCTCAGGACCATGTGTATATCAACGGAAAATGGTACAAAGGAGAAGGAGAAAAAAGGGCGGTGATCAATCCTTCGAATGAGGAAGTCATCATAGAAATCAATGAAGCATCCCAACAACAAACAGTAGAAGCAATCCAAGCGGCCCGTCATGCCTTTCAATACACCGATTGGCCATCGAATCCGGCAAGAAGAATGGCCGTCCTTCGGCAACTGGCTGATTTGTTGGAACAGAACGCGGAAACATTCGCTGCCATTGAGACGTTGAATACAGGGAAACCGATTCGCGAATCGCGCCTCGATGTCAGTGATTCGATCCAATGCCTCCGTTACTACGCCGATTTTGTTGAGCAACGGACCATCGAGGAAAAGAAAAGAACCGATGGCACGACAAGCAAAGTCATTGAGGAACCGATCGGGGTATGCGCTCTCATCGTGCCTTGGAATTTCCCCCTCTTATTGGGGATATGGAAATTGGCCCCGGCGCTTGCGGCGGGAAATACAGTGGTATTTAAACCATCAGAACTGACGCCGCTATCATTCATAGAGCTGACGAAGCTGATCGATTCCATCGGTCTCCCGCCGGGCGTGTTTAATCTCGTGCTTGGCAGTGGTTCGCCGGTTGGAGAAACATTAGTGACACATCCTGATGTGGAAAAAATATCGTTTACTGGCGGAACGAAAACCGGACGATGGATTTACGAACAATGTGCTCGTGGGTTGAAGCGAGTGTCTTTGGAACTCGGCGGAAAATCCCCGCTGCTCATTTTTGACGATGCCGATCTTACTAGCACCGTCGAGTGGGCACTGTTTGCCTCCTTCTTCAATCAAGGGGAAGTGTGTGTGGCTGCTTCGCGCATTCTTGTACAACGGCGTGTTTATAATTCGTTGATTGATCAGCTAACCCAAAGACTGGCTTCCCTCCGTATTGGCGATCCTTTCGCGGAAAACACGGAGATGGGACCACTAATCAGCTCCTCACATTTAGAAAAAGTGGAAACATATATCCAGATTGGCTTGCAGGAAGGAGCGGTGCTGCTACAGGGTGGAGAACGAATCAAGGAACGGGGGTATTATCTCACCCCTGCTGTTTTCGCCCATGTCCGTCAAGACATGCGTATCGTCCAAGAAGAAATCTTTGGTCCTGTCATTACTTTGCAACCGTTTGAACATGACAACGAAGCCATCGGCCTGGCGAACGAGACAATATACGGACTAGCAGCTGGCATATTCAGCCGCAATCTCGAACGGGCGGAACAAATCGCCGGAAAATTGAGAGCTGGAACCATTTGGATTAACAGTTATCACACTCCTTATGTCGATGCTCCTTGGGGCGGCATGAAACAAAGCGGAATCGGTCGGGAGCTTGGGCCGCAAGGATTCGCCGCTTTTACGGAAACAAAGCATGTGAACATCAGCCAACACGGCAAACCACTCGGATGGTATCCATCACGCTCCTGATTTCGTCCTTAGGACGAAATCAGTGTAAGGTTATTATTCTGAATATTAAAAATATAAAAAACAAGGAGGACCGATCATCATGAAATGGATAGAACGGTTGGGCCATGATGATATTCGCCCCACCCCGATGAACGAACGAAGCATGAACTTCTTTAGCACGTTTACCCTTTGGATTGCGGCAAATGTGGTGATTACGACTGTCATGACGGGTATGATGTTTGTTCCTGACATTTCCTTTTCCAACGCCATGCTGGCGATCATTGTCGGTTCGGCGATCGGTGCTATTCCGCTCGCCCTTACCGGAAACATCGGCATCCGCACCGGGCTCCCTACAATGGTGATCACAAGAGCGGCCTTTGGACAAAAAGGAGCCATCCTTCCCGCCCTTGTCAACACCATCATTTTAATCGGCTGGAGCTGGATTCAAGCCTATATGGCTGGCCTTAGTCTGAATTATGCCGTTCATTACACCACTGGATACAGTAATATTAATCTATTTGTGATCTTGACAGAGCTTCTTGTTGTAGTCATTACAATTTTTGGCCACCGAGGTGTGGAACGGATAGAGAAATATATATCGATTGCTATGCTGATTTTATCGTTCCTCGTTTTTTACAAAATTTTTACGACTTACGACATTTCAACACTCGTCGAAATGAAATTGAGCGAGCATCCATCCATCACCACGATCATCGCCTTTGACATCGTCGTCGCCACCGCCTTTTCTTGGATGTCGACGGTTTGCGATTTCAATCGCAACTGCCGCTCAGAAACAAGCGGGTTTTGGGGAACGTATTTTGGCTATCTTGTCGCTTCCATTGTCGCAATGGGGCTCGGCGCTGTCGTCAGCGGCTTTAGCATTGCCTCCAACATGGAAAGGACGTATGATCCTACCATTCTCCTTGCCGCTTACGGGTTTGGATTGATCTCATCCATCGTCGTTTTCTTTTCTGTACTCTCGACCAATGTCATGGCCTTATATAGCGCCACGATGTCGTTTATGAACATCTTCCCACGCGCAGGCTTTTGGAAACCGACATTGATCATGGGAGTGATTTGCACACTTGGCGCCTTGCTGAAAGAAGTGCTAATGTCTCAGTTCTTTAACTTCATTATGCTGATTGCCACGTTGTTCATTCCTGTGTTTGCGATTGTGCTCGTTGATTACTTTTTTATCAAAAAAGGGGTATATGATGCTGAAGATATTTTGTACGATACAAAAGGTCACTATCGCTATCAAAAAGGAGTCAACATCGCCGCCTACTTCACCTATATCGTCGGAGCTGTCTTCGCCTATTATTTTACGTACATTCATCCGCTTGCCGTCGGCTCCACCATGCTGACATTTCTTTTATCAGGGACGGTTTATTTTGTGTTGATGAGATGGACAAAACAAATCGCTGCAAACATGAATTCTGTCGAACTTGAATCTCCTACTAAACTGGAGGGATGATATGAACCTATCGTTTGACATCGCGTTGGCGCAGATGGCATCAGTAACTGGTGATATTGGCGCCAACTTGGCCAAAATGAAAGTGATCATCAATGAGTGCAAACGACAGTTCCCTAATGTCCGCCTTCTTCTGTTCCCGGAACTTTGCACTACTGGTTATGTACTGTCAGAAGTACTAAAAGAACTGGCTGAGACACCTGATGGGTCTACGTTCCAGTATATGAGCCGGATGGCCCAACAATTTCAATTGTACATTGCTTACGGATACGTTGAAAAGGACGATATAGAAAATATATACAACTCTCTTATGTTGATTCATCCCAATGGACAATGTATCGGAAATTACCGAAAAATCCACTTGACTCCTTTTGAAAAAGCCTGGTTTTCTTCGGGAGCCGAGCCGGTGCTGGTGGATACCGACCTTGGCCGTATCGGTCTGATGATTTGTTGGGACTTAGCTTTTCCGGAACTAGCAAGATACCTAGCCGTCCATGGATCCGAGCTTCTTCTCGTTCCATGTGCTTGGGAATCTCCATTTCATGCACCGTTTCAAAAATTAGCCATGGCCAGAGCGATCGATAATACGGTTTATGTTGCTGCATGCAATCAAATCGGACGGCCTTCTTCTTTCCATTTCTTTGGTTTATCCTCTATTTATGGGCCGGATGGAAGTGAAATAGCCGCAGCCAACATGGACGAACGGGAAGAAATCATACACGCAATGATCGATCACAACCAACGCCAAGAGTTAAAGAAAAACTTTTATACAATGATGGACGAACGACGGACAGACCTTTACCGAGAATGGACTTGGAAGGAATGACGAGAAAATGATCATCAAAAAACTCATCGACCTCTCCATGCCGATCACGGCCCAAACTCCGGTTTACCCCGGGGATCCGAAGCCGCACATCGAACCGGCGGCCACGTTCGCCGCTGACGGCTACCATGTCAGCCGCCTTGTGCTCGGTTCGCATAGCGGCACCCATGTCGATGCGCCGTTCCATTTTTGCGAGCACGGCTGGCGGTTGGATGACGTGCCGCTCTCTTATTTTCTCGGCCGCGGCGTTGTGATCGATGCCACGGGGAAAACGGAAGGGGAAGCGGTGACGATGGCGGATGCTGCCGTGTATATGCCGAAGCTGTCGCCGGGAATGATCGTTTTGTTTCACACCGGCTGGTCGTCGTACGTCGGAACGGAGCAGTATTTTCGCCACCCGTACGTCGCGCCGGATGTCATTGAAGCGATGCTCGAACGGGGCGTTCGCACGTTTTTGATCGATGCCCTGAACATCGATCCGTCGGATGGTTCCTCGTTTCGCGCTCATGAACTTATTCTCGGCGCCAACGGGGTGATCGGGGAAAACTTCACCAACTTCGATCAAATCGATTTTGATGACCCATACATTATCGCTCTGCCCCTTTCCTTGCCCAGCGGCGACGGCTCGCCTGTTCGGGCGGTGGCGGTGCAATGGGGGTGACCAGTCGATCGGACATACGAAACGCCCCGTATCTTCTTCGATGCGGGGCGCCCTCTCTCTAGTTATTTTATCCACTTGATGACTCGCGCTGGGTTTCCGCCAACGACCGCGTTAGCGGGAACGTCCTTTGTCACGACAGCGCCTGAGGCGATGACAGCGTTGTCACCGATCGTGACACCTGGGTTGATCACAGCTCGTCCGCCGATCCAAACGTTATCCCCGATAGTGACCGGTTTCCCGTATTCGCGGCCGCTGTTCCGCTCGTGCGGGTCAAGCGGATGCGTCGCCGCATAAATGTGCACGCCGGGACCGATAAAACAATGATCGCCGATCCGCACTTCACAGACGTCTAAAATGACGCCATCAAAGTTCATGAAAAAATGTTCGCCAACATGAATGTTATACCCATAGTCACAGCGGAAGTTCGGCTCGATGTACAGCTGTTTTCCTGTTGAGCCGAACAGTTCCCTTAACAATTGAACCCGCTTTTCATATTCCGTTTCCAATGTTTCATTAATATAAGCGAACGAGCCGTCTCGCCCGCTCTTTCACAAGCAGCGGATCGGCCGAAAAAGCCGTCATGCTCTTTCGGCGGCATCACCCTTGCCGACGTTTCCCTTCCTGATAGTAAGCATCCATCACGTCCTTCGGCACCATGCTTCCGCCTGTGGCCCAGCAAATATGGGTGGCTTTGTTCATTTTTTCTGTCAAATGGTGCTGCTCGAGATACATGCGCGCTGCTTGGTCTTGACACAAACGAACAGGCCCTGCGACCCCTGCCAATGCCGACGGTTCCAAGCGGATCTCCTCCGTATCGATCATCGCCGCGAGCAGCCGATAAAGGGTGGAATCATCCACTGTATAGACGCCGCTGATGACGTGTTCGAGCATCTTTCCGACCAGTCGCGAAGGGCGGCCGACGGCCAGCCCGTCGGCTTCGGTTCGGTTATCTATGCCAAACTCCTGCACCGAGACGCGATCGTGTTCACCCGTCATCAGCCCAAGCAGCATACAAGGCGAATGGGTTGGCTCGGCGAAAAAGCAATGCACATGATCCCCGTACACGAGTTTCAAACCAAACGTCACCCCGCCCGGTCCGCCGCCAACTCCACAAGGAAGGTAGACAAACAGCGGGTGATCTTCATCGACGATGATGTTCTTGTCTTCTAACTGTTGCTTTAACCTCAACGCCGCCACCGCGTATCCTAAAAACAAATGAATCGAATTCTCGTCATCGATAAAATACGAGGCGGGGTCTTCAGCCGATTGTCTTCTCGCCTCTTCGACCACTTTGTTGTAATCGGTGAGATGTTCGACCACCGTCACCCCTTTGCTTCGCAGCAAATCTTTCTTCCACTGTTTCGCGTCCGCCGACATATGCACCGTCACATGAAATCCAAGCCGCGCGCCGATGATTCCGATGCTCAGGCCTAAATTTCCCGTTGAACCAACGACAAGCGAATAGCGGGAAAAGAACTTCCGAAACTCCTCGTCAGCGAAGACTGCGTAGTCATCCTCTATGGAAATCAAACCGTTTGCGAGCGCGAGGTCTTCGGCATGTTTCAAGACCTCATAAATCCCCCCTCTCGCCTTGATTGATCCGGAGATGGGGAGATGGCTGTCGCATTTGAGCCATACTTCCCCTTCAATCGGCTGCCCGCTCATCTCTTCCAAATACCGTTGCATTTTCGGAATCTTTATTAGCGGCGATTCAATGATTCCGCCACTGTCCCGCGTTTCCGGAAACGCCTTGGCGATATACGGGGCAAAGCGCGCCAACCGTTCTTCAGCTTCCTTGACATCGCGTTCACCGAGCGGAAGATGTCGGGTGGCTTGATCAAATGAACAAATGTTTGGATTCGGCCAAAACACTTCTTCTGTTCTGATCATATTCTCCAACAACGGAAGTTCCCTCATCCATTGTCGAATCGTTTTCCCCGCTACGATTCGGTTCTCCATGTCTTTCCTCCTCATCCATATGTAAAAAGCATCTACTTCCAGTATAATAGAAAACGTGAATCGCTGGTATAGGGGAGGAAAACGGTCTTGAACATCGTCCCAACAAAACAATTAGACCGCGCTCTAGTCAACCAGTTTTTTATCGAACATTGGGGAAGTCCACAAATGGTAGTGTCGACTGGTGTTTATGACTGCAGCGAGCTGGACGGATTTGCGGCTGTTGAAAATGGAAAACGAATCATCGGACTTGTTACGTTCCTTATTCGCAAAAACGAATGCGAGATCATCTCGCTAGACAGCATAATGGAAAACCGCGGCGTCGGCAGCGCCCTTTTGCATGAGGCAGAAACATGGGCGAGGCAACAAGGGTGCACCGTGGTTCGACTGATCACGACGAATGACAACTTGCATGCACTTCGTTTCTACCAAAAGCGCGGCTATCAAATCGTAAATGTCTTTCCGAACGCCGTCGACAAGGCGCGGCAAATCAAGCCAAGCATTCCGCTGATGAGCGCTGAGGGCATTCCGATTCGGGATGAGCTATTGCTTGTGAAACGACTAGGGTGACACGGTGCAATGATGACGTCTTCTTGAAAAAGAAACACCAGCCTTCTCCCAAGGCTAGTGCTTCTTTCAATATTTTATACTCCTCACCTATGAAGCTAGTCGCTAGGAGTATTAAAGCTCGGTGGTTATATGATAAATGTAATATACTCCATAGGCGATGCTAATGAGGGAGACGGTTTTCACCATCCATTGGCTTATGGCTTGCCGTTTCACTTTCATCCAAACGAACGGAACGCCAAGAAGTGTGGTGAACAACATCATGCCGATGACCGTCCCTAAGCCAAAAAGCAAAATAAAGGAAAAGGCCATCCAAGTTCCTTTGACCGTCGTCATCGTCAACAACACCATTCCGGCACTTCCGGCCAAACCATGAACAATGCCGATCAATGTCGATTTGATATGAAAATGATGAATATCGCCACGGCGATGATGATCCATGCTCATTGGCGAGCGAAAACTGGCAATTCCTAAAATGACGATCATAACGCCAACGACCATTTCAAGGTAAGAAGCAACCCGTTCAGGAATTTGTCGCTCAAAAGCGATCATCGCCATCCCGACGATGAGCAGCGTCAACGTATGGCCGATTCCCCAAAACATGCCGGCCAGCGACGAAAGGGAAAGTTTTTTTGTTCGGCTGACAATCGTAGAAACCGCAATAACATGATCCGGTTCTGTCGCATGTTTCATTCCTAGCAGCAATCCAAACAAGAGCACAGGCCATATCGTTCCCATTGTCTTCTTCCTTTCTCTTGTCAATATTTCCTCCAGCAAACTGGCGCTTTCTCACCACATTGGTGGCGAATAAACTGGTGGATACGTTGAAATATCGCTTCGATGGCCGATGTTTCATACGCCAATATACGTACAGAAAAGCCTGGAACGGCTGCCGCTGAAAAACCGCAGCGAACCTCTTGCGGCATCTCTTCCATGAATTGGTTGAACTGTTCTAACACTTCCTTTGTGATGAACGGAGAAAGAGCCACCAATGATCCGACATGCGTATAGCCGCCAAGCTGCAGCATGCTCGTTAAGTGCTGCCGCGAATCCAAGTACAGATGATCAAACAGAACGAGCGCCTCGTCTTGATACACCTTCAGTTTCGAACGAATCCAATCGTAGCGGAACAGTTGGCCGCTCTCTGACCAACCCGGCGTGATGATCTCCCCATACATAAATGTCGAACGGCTTGTTACATGAACGACGGTCTCTTGGATAAAACGGGCTTGTTCGTAGGCAATGAGAGGATCGGGAAAATATTCGAGAACACTTTCATCACCCAAGGAAAATTGCGTATATTGCCCAACAGGCGCATACGGGGTTTTGTATACTTTTGTCGCCGCTTGTGTCGTCACCATCAATCTGGCGTGAGACTCTAACTTCATATTGATCTCGTAGCGGTCGCCATTGACGTATCCTCCTCCAACGTGAACAAGATATAATGTCGGATGAGCAGAATCGAGATAAACAGGGCGCATCAGTTTCAGCGCTCCTTCATTATAAGTGTCAGAAATGACAGTGCGGCCGTCTTTCACGACCGCTGTGCATTGCAAACGCCCCGTCCAGCTCATTCGTCCAACCCTGCCAACAGCACCTGTTTTTCGATCCAATCCACAACGTCAAAAAGCCCGATCTCTTCTTTTAAATTTGTAAAAATGACCGGCTTCGCCCCTCGCGCCGCTTTGGCATCCCGTTCCATCACTTCCAGACTGGCACCGACGAAAGGGGCAAGATCAATTTTATTAATCACGAGCAAATCCGACTTAATCATCCCCTGTCCGCCTTTGCGCGGTATTTTTTCCCCTTGGGCGACGTCGATGACGTAAATGGAGAAATCAACAAGCTCCGGACTGAAGGTCGCCGCCAAGTTATCGCCGCCGCTCTCGATAAAAATGAGCTCAACATCCGGATGGCGCCGCTTCAGTTCATCAATGGCTGCAAAATTCATTGACGCATCTTCGCGAATGGCGGTATGTGGGCACCCGCCCGTTTCGACGCCGATAATCCGATCTTCCGGCAGAACGCTATGTTTAATTAAAAATTGGGCATCTTCTTTTGTATAAATATCATTCGTAATGACCGCGATGCTAAAGCGGTGGTGCATCACCCGCGTCAGTTTCTCGACAAGCATCGTTTTGCCGGCGCCAACGGGGCCGCCGATGCCGATTCGTACCGGTTCGATCATGATATTCCCCCTTCTTCGTTTTTCATTCCAACCCAAATAGGCGCTTTTTTGTTTGTCCAGTATTATGACATAAACAACCGGACCGGAAGGCGTTCATGTTGCATTTGCGCGATTTCTAAGCCAATGGCTGCCGCCCCGAGCTCCTCTTCGCCGAGCATCTCGATGATGTTCGTGGCATGAATCAAATATGGCTGCACCATGACGAGCAGCTGTTGCCCGTCCGTTTGGCCGAGGGGAATGCCGCGGACCGCGTTTTGCACCATCGTTTGTACAGAAGTAAACAAATACGTCAGCACCGTCGTTTGTTTGGTTGCCCCGATTTTGCGACCGACTGCCGCAAACGCGATAGCCGGATGAATGGACTGCTTCGTTTGTACGATCTCATCGAGTTCATCGACCGAATAAATGTGGCGGCAAAGTTTCCATAAACGCTCTCCGATCATTCTCGTTCCTTCCCGCGTTTCCTTCGCTAGGCAGAGAGCAAACAGCGTTTCGTTCAACCGTTGCAGTCCTTCGATGCTGTTGGCTTTCAACTGCTCATAGGCGATCCGGCACGCTAATCCATCCGTATACGTCAGCTGGGTTTGAATGTAAACGATAAGTGATTGACGAAATGTTTTGGCATCACAAATTTGCTCATTGTACATGTATGTTTCAAACCCAAAGGAATGGGAAAATGCTCCAGATGGAAAATTCGAATCCGAGAGCTGCAACAGCCACAATAGCTGTTGGTCAGTCATGGCGGTGGCCGATATGACGAAACGCTTGTTTTACTTTCCGTTTTTCCCGCTTGTACGGGATGTGCAGCTGTTTGAGCAGCTCTTCGACTAAATAGTCGTATTGGACAAGCATTTCCCCTTCCTCGAATTGGGCGGGCAAATGGCGGTTGCCAAGCTGATGAGCGATCTCCCCCATTTGTTTCAACGAAACCGGCTTTATAACAAGCAAATCCTCAGGAAGAACGGAAACAACGATCGCGTTATAGTCATCCATCCACAATACATCTCCATCCGCCAATTCTTTCGCTTCCTTTAGGCGAATGCCAAGTTCCCGCCCATGATCGGTCACGACCCGCTGGATTCGCTTCACTAAATCGTCGCTCGCCATGTACACCCGTTCAATATGCGGGGGAAGAGAAGAGATGGTTTGAATATTGCCGACAATCGTTTCAATAATCATCTGCCATCACCTCAAAAAAGAAAATATCGTTGCGCCATGGCCACCACTTCGGCCGGCTCGCACGTAATGAGCCGCCCGTCGACCTTCACTTCATACGTCTGCGGATCAACATCGATGTGGGGCATGGCGTTGTTGAACACCATATCGTTTTTCGATAAACGGCGAATATTCCCGACCGGTTTCACCGTTTTTTGCAGCCCCAGCTTATCAGGAATGCCACGTTCAAGCGCCGCTTTGGATAAAAAGGTGATGGACGTTTTCGCGATGGCGGCGCCATAGCTGGCGAACATCGGGCGGTACAGAGCGGGCTGCGGCGTCGGAATGCTGGCGTTCGGGTCGCCCATCACGCTGTAGGCGATCATCCCGCCTTTGATGACGAGCTCAGGCTTGACCCCGAAAAAAGCGGGATGCCAAACGACCAAATCTGCGAATTTTCCGACTTCCACCGAACCGACATATTCGGCAATCCCATGAGTAATGGCTGGATTGATCGTGTATTTAGCGACATACCGTTTGACGCGGACATTATCGCCCCGCCCCGTTTCCTCCGGCAAGCGGCCAAACTGTTTTTTCATTTTGTCCGCCGTTTGCCATGTACGCAAAATGACTTCCCCAACGCGCCCCATCGCTTGGGAATCGGAACTGATCATGCTGAACGCGCCGATGTCGTGTAAAATATCTTCAGCAGCGATCGTTTCTTTGCGAATGCGCGAATCGGCAAACGCAATGTCTTCTGGAACAGATGGATCTAAATGATGACACACCATTAGCATATCCAAATGCTCATCAAGCGTGTTTTTTGTATACGGCCGCGTCGGATTCGTGGAAGAAGGCAAAATGTTCGGGAAGCTGGCAACTTTCATAATATCGGGCGCATGCCCCCCTCCGGCTCCTTCCGTATGGTATGTATGAATCACGCGCCCGTTAATGGCCTCTAGCGTATGCTCGACAAACCCACCTTCATTCAATGTATCCGTATGAATGGCGACTTGCACATCGTACTCATCGGCCACCCGCAAGCATGCGTCAATCGCCGCCGCCGTCGTTCCCCAGTCTTCATGAAGTTTGAGCCCAATCGCTCCAGCGCAGACCTGTTCAGTGATCGGTTCTTTCGCCGATGCGTTGCCTTTTCCTAAAAAACCGATATTCATTGGGAACGCTTCGGCAGCTTCAAGCATCCGGTAAATGTTCCACTCTCCCGGCGTGCACGTCGTGGCATTCGTTCCAGTCGCCGGTCCGGTCCCGCCGCCGATCATCGTCGTAATGCCGGATGACAAAGCAGTTTCGATTTGCTGCGGGCAAATGAAATGGATATGGGCGTCGACCCCGCCGGCGGTCACGATTTTTCCTTCCGCCGCGATCACTTCCGTTGAGGCGCCGATGACAATATTGACACCGTCCATTAACAGCGGATTCCCAGCTTTGCCGATAGCGGCGATCTTCCCGTCTTTGATCCCGATATCGGCTTTGTAAATGCCAGTGTAATCAACGACGACAGCATTCGTCAGCACTAAATCGACTGCTTCGTCGCGGGTTGCGAGCGGATGTTGCCCCATCCCGTCGCGAATCACCTTCCCACCGCCGAATTTCACTTCATCGCCGTAAACCGTATAGTCATGCTCAATTTCAACCCATAAGTCCGTATCCGCTAGCCGGATGCAGTCCCCAGTCGTCGGCCCAAACATATCCGCGTATTGCCGTCTTGACATAGAAAAACTCATTCTCTTACTCTCCCTTCTTGCTGCCATCAAGCGGACCGTTGATCATATTGTTTAATCCGTACACCCGGCGTTCGCCGGAGAACGGAACAAGCTCTACTTGCTTCGCATCTCCGGGCTCAAAACGAACCGCTGTCCCGGCTGGAATGTTCAAATGCTTTCCATACGCCGCCTGCCGGTCAAATTCAAGAAATGCGTTGACTTCAAAAAAGTGAAAATGGGAACCAACCTGCACCGGGCGGTCGCCGCGGTTGATGACCGTCAGTTTCGTGACTGGTTTCTGCCGATTGCAAACAATCGGTTCGTCACGCAATCGATATTCTCCTGGGATCATAGGACCACTCCTTTATCCATCTTCATTGAATCGGCCGGCGTCGTTACGACCGGATCGGCTGATGGACGGTGACGAGTTTCGTACCGTCGGGAAACGTCGCTTCCACTTGAATCTCTTCAATCATGTCAGCGACGCCTTCCATCACATCGTCCTGCGTCAAAATCGTTGCGCCGTATTGCATCAGCTCCGCCACCGTCCGTCCGTCGCGGGCCCCTTCCAACAGCTCATACGTAATGAGCGCCACCGCTTCCGGATAATTTAGTTTCAATCCTCGTTCTTTCCGACGGCGCGCCAAATCAGCGGCCACGACGATCAACAGCTTTTCCTGTTCGCGCGGAGTCAGTTTCACTCATCTCTCCCCCTCTTAAATGCCCCCACCTATTCTCGCAGGTTCAAGAACTCTCTCATCGCTAACCCGCGGCCTGTGGCTTAAACAGCAAGAAACGATTGAATATAAGTCAAATCCGCCTCATCGACATCCCCCTTCGCCACGACAGTGCCGCCATCCAAAATATAGAAATGATCGGCACAAGAAAACGCCAGCTCCACGTTATGTTCGACCAACACGATGCCGACCTGCTTTTCTTCGGCGATTTTCATAATCACATCATGAATCAACTCAACGATCGACGGCTGAATGCCTTCCATCGGTTCATCAAGCAAGAGCAGTTTCGGCTCGCCGGCTAACGCGCGGGCGATGGCCAGCTGTTGTTGCTGTCCACCGCTTAAATCCCCTCCCTTTCGCTGGCGCATCTCTTTTAAGACTGGAAATAATGCATATATTTCCTCAAGGATCGGCTGAGGACGGACGTTCTCGGCCTGCGCTTCCAACCCGAGAAGGAGATTTTCTTCCACTGTCAGCGCAGAGAAAATTTCCCTCCCTTGCGGCACATAACCGATCCCTGCCCGCGCCCGCCGCTCCGGCGGCCATCGCGTGATATCTTCTCCTTCCCATTCGATCACGCCTGACATCGGGCGAATCAACCCGATGATCGTTTTCATCAACGTCGTTTTGCCGACCCCGTTTCTGCCTAACACCGCCGTCACCCGGCTGAGAGGAATGTCCATGCGAACTTGACCGAGCACAACACTTTCATCATAGCCAGCGGTTACATTCCGGAGACATAACATGCGTTTTTCCTCCTTCCAAGATACACATCGATGACTTGTTCGTTTTGCTGCACCTCATCAATCGAGCCTTCGCACAATACTTTTCCTTCATGCATCACCGTCACTTGTTTCGAATAGCGGCGGACAAAGTCCATATCATGCTCCACAATGATCACCGCACAATGTTCAGCAATTTCATGAAGCCATTCCCCCGTGCGCTCCCGTTCCGCTGCGCTCATGCCAGCAATCGGCTCATCCAATAGGAGAAGTTGCGGACGCTGAATCAGTTGCATGCCGATTTCCAACCACTGTTTTTGTCCATGAGACAGAGTGCCGGCTAAGCGATGGCGTTCATCAAGCAATCCCATTCTCTCTAGTTGGGCTGCCATGATCTCTTCCTCTTTTTCGGTCCGCTTCGCCCGCAAAACAGAACGCAGGCGCCGATCTTGACGAATGGCCAACTCCATATTTTCCCACACTGTCAAAAACGGAAAAATGGAAGGGCTTTGAAACTTCCGGGCAATCCCCATTTGCACGATCTCGTATTCCGGCTGTTTCGTGATGTCATGGGAGAAAAACATCACTCGACCGTCCGTCGCTCTCGTCCGTCCGCAAATGACATCGAGAAGTGTTGTTTTCCCCGCTCCGTTCGGGCCGATCAAAAACCGCACTTCATGAGGGTAAACGGTGAGATCAACACCTTGCAAAGCGCGGAATCCATCAAAGTCAACAATCACATCACGACACATCAACACGGGCTTCACGTTCATGCCCCCTTTTTGCTTTGATGCGAACAGCAACGAGCGATTCATAAATGCCCGCCAATCCTTTCGGCACGAATAACACAACAACGACAAACAGCGCGCCTAACAAAAGCAACCAGAGGTCGGGATAATTTTCGCTTAAAAAACTTTTCGCCGTGTTCATGACAATCGCGCCAACGATCGCGCCCATGAGCGAGTGGCGTCCGCCGACAGCCACCCATAACACCATTTCAATTGAAGGAATAATCCCCATCATCTCTGGGGAAATAAGCCCGACTTGCAGGACAAACAACGCTCCGGCCACCCCGGCAAAAGCTGCCGACAAACTATACACAAACACTTTATAGACGGTCGGATTGAATCCTAAAAAACGGACCCGGTTTTCCGCGTCGCGAATCGCGATGAGCACCTTCCCCAATCGTCCGGATGTTAAGCGGCGCGCCGCGACGAAAATGAGAGCGAGACAGATTGTTGTCAGCCAATACAAAACGATTTGCGTGAGCGGCGATGATAGCGAAAAACCAAATACAGTTGAAAAATTGGTCAAGCCGTTCGTTCCACCTGTCCATTCTTGCTTGCCGATAAACAATGTCACCAATACGACGACCACCGCCTGGGAGAGAAGAGAAAAATAGACGCCTTTAATCCGATTTTTAAATGTGAAATAGCTTAATAGCGCAGCTAGCAACGTAGGAAGAGCAATCGCGGCGGCAATGGCCACCATAGGATACGAAAACGGCTTCCAAAACCAAGGCAGTTCGCGTACACCGCTCCATTCCATAAAATCAGGCAAATGCCCTCGCGAAGCTTCGAGCTTCAAATACATTGCCATGCAATAAGCGCCTAATCCGAAGTACACCCCATGGCCAAGGCTCAAAATGCCGGTATAACCCCAAATGAGGGAGATGCCGACCGCCACGATGGCCAAGCAAAGAAATTTGCCGAGCAGGGACAAGCGAAACTCGGTCAAATAAAACGGCGCAAGAAACAAGGCGGCAAAAAACAGCCAGTATCCCCAACGTTGATTCACCATGCTCCCCCCTCAATCAAGCGACCGCGTTCTCACGTTAAGAAGACCGGATGGTTTCCATTGCAAGAACGCAATAATCAAAACGAACACAATGACTTTGGCCATAGTGGCGCTTGTGGAATACTCGACGAACGTCGAAATCAAGCCAATGCCAAATGCCCCCAGCAGCGTCCCGGCCAGTTTTCCTACTCCCCCTAAAATGACGACCATAAACGCATCGACAATATAGTAAGTGCCGATCGTCGGCCCGATCGGCCCAAGCAAGGTCAACGCGCATCCCGCCACTCCCGCCAATCCTGAACCGATGGCAAACGAGTAAGCATCGACCTTTTGCGTGGCAATGCCGAGGCAGGCCGCCATCGACCGGTTCATGGTAACAGCTTGAATGCGTCGCCCAGCTCGTGTTTTCATTAGATACAGATAGAGAAAGAAAACGATCGCCAACACAAGACAAAGAATAAACAACCGTTTATACGGAAACACCGCCCCGAACAAGCGGATTCCGCCATCCAGCCAGCTTGGCGGCACAACGGCCACGTTGGGCGCCCCAAAGATGAGGCGGGCCGTCTGCTGCAAAATCAAACTGATCCCCCATGTCGCTAACAAACTATCCAACGGACGGCGATACAAATGACGGATTAAACTTTTTTCCAACCCCCAGCCAAGCAGAGCGGCGATCAAAAATGACAACGGAATGGCGACGACAAAATACAGTCCTGCCGAGTGCGGCATATCGTTGGCAAACCATTGTTGGGTCACATAAGTTGTATACGCTCCGACCATCATCAATTCACCGTGTGCCATATTGATGACACCCATCAGCCCGAACGTAATCGCCAACCCTATGGCAATCAAAAGCAAAATTGAACCGTGGCTCAGCCCGTTGAATAATTGGTCAATGAACATCGCTATCCCCCTCTCGTATCGGTTGGGCGGGAAGGAAGGAAACTCCTTCCTTCCAAGTGAACTATTCACTTAATCCCTTCGCCCATGGGTAGCTCTTTAAATACGGATCTGGCTTCACCGGCTGGCCGGAATTCCATAACTCTTTGAATTGTCCGTCCGCTTGGATTTCGCCAATGCGCACCGTTTTCCATAGATGTTGCGTTTCCCCGTCAATTTTCACCGTTCCTTCCGGCGCCTTGTATTCAAGGCCGGCCGCAGCTTTTTTCACTTGATCCACATCAAAGGAACCGGCTTTTTTCACCGCTTCGGCCCATAAATGAACTGCTGTATACGCCGCTTCAATCGGATCATCAGTCACGCGGTCTTGTCCGTACTTTTGTTTATACTTTTGTACAAACGCCTTATTCTCCGGTGTATCGGTCGTCTGGAAATAGTTCCACACAGCCAAATGACCGGCCAACACATCCGGCCCGATCCCGCGGATTTCTTCTTCTGCGATGCTGACGGACATCACCGTCACGTCTTTCGGCGTGATGCCAGCGTCTTTCAACTGTTTGAAAAAGGCGACATTGCTATCGCCGTTGAGCGTATTGAAGACAACAGCCGGTTTCACTTGTTTGATTTTGCTGATAATGGTGCTATAATCGGTATGGCCGAGCGGCGTATATTCTTCACCGATCACTTGCCCGCCTTCGTCCTTCAGTTGAGCCTTGATGATTTTGTTCGCGGTCCGTGGAAAGACGTAATCCGACCCAAGCAAGAAAAACGTTTTGCCACGGTTTTTCAAGAGCCAACTAACCGCCGGAACGATTTGTTGATTCGTCGTCGCCCCGGTGTAAAAGATGTTCGGTGATGACTCCATTCCTTCATATTGCACCGGATACCAAAGCAGCCCGTTGTTTTGCTCCACAACCGGAAGCATCGCTTTGCGGCTCGCCGATGTCCAACCGCCAAAAATGGTGGCCACTCGATCTTTTTGTAACAGTTTTTTCGCCTTTTCGGCAAACGTCGGCCAGTCCGACGCCCCATCTTCCACAACCGGTTCAATTTTCTTGCCGAGCAGCCCTCCGGATGCATTGATTTGCTCGATCGCCATTAATTCGGCATCGCGCAGCGACACTTCACTGATGGCCATCGTTCCGCTCAGCGAATGGAGAATCCCTACTTTGACCGTATCGCCTTCTTTACTAGCCGAAGACGAATCCTTTTTGTTTTCGTTTTTTGCTTGATCCACAGCTGATGACGCCGCACATCCACCAAGGGCAAAAACGCTGATGCAGAAAAGCAACCATAACTTCCGCATGAATTTTGGTTTCATTCGGACATCCTTCCCCCTTATTCATTTCTAAAAACCAATGATTCCTTATATTTCGTTAATCTAGGAAAGCGGCCTCCCTCCCTTGTTCCTCAAGGTGACGAGCGATATCCATTTTGTGTAAACCATCTTGAGGATGTATTCTTGATTAGCAGTGTAAGGCCTAGATATCATTGATTCAACATCATTGTTATATTTCATGACATATTTTTGTTATATTTATTATCATAAAAGAACCCCCTCTTGTTTCTAAAGTCATTCGGACTGGTGAAAAAACGGTTGTTCCTTTGGGCAATGGGGAGACGATCCTGATGCGATAAGGTTTTTTTATTTGAGAAACAGGCTTGATAAGCAGCTTGCTCCCTTAAATCACCAGCCTCCTAAAAAAACAAAAACACCCCAAAAAAGGCACACATGCACCTTTTTGGGGCCTCTCTCATTTCGAAAGCGCCAAATCCGCTCCGATGACTCCGACAATTTGACCGTTATGGTTCGCAATGGGAGCGGAAACCGTGGCACAAACACGTTTCGTTAGCGCCGACACATACGGATCAGAAACGTACACTGTTCCTTTACTGGCTTCCTGAAACCACGACCGGACTTTGGCGTTGACCAATCCGGCTGGTGGATTCGAATAGACAAACGTGCCATCAAGACGATTCGACCAAACAGCCTCAAATTCTCCGTTCTGGGCTAAAAATTGGTCCAGCACCCGACAGTGGATGGTCTCATCCATTTGTTCCAACGGAGCCGACTGAAGCAAAGCCGATAGTTTATGAATCGCGTTTTTTACGACTGCATCATCCACAAAAATCGTTTCTCTCATCCAATCACGTCCAACTGTTTGTTGCAGATCCTCCGCCGTCTTTTGTAACGCTTCGTGAATGCGCAAAATCTGCCTGACGTTCTCATGTTGTTCGTTCATATCCGCCGCCACCCGCTCGACAAACTGTTGATTTTCTTGGCTCAATTGCACAATTTCTTCAAGCAGGCCAACAATTTCTTCCACGCTATCCGACTGCCCGGATGCTGACTCGGCAGAAGAAGAGACGAGGTCCATCATATTATTCAGCTGCTGCTGCAATGAATGAAGGAACGTCATAATCGCTTCCATTTCTTTTTCTTCGACATCGATCTGTTTTGTTTCTTCACGAACGATATCGGTCGTCGCTGCGATTTCCCCTTGAATGAGCGACAAAATGTCCTGCGTTTGTTGAACCGCCTCCGATGTTTGATTGGCTAGCATGCCAATTTCACGCGCAACGACCGCAAACCCAAGTCCGTGTTCTCTGGCACGAGCCGCTTCTATGTTGGCGTTTAGCGATAAAATTCTCGTTTTTTGTGAAATCTCACCGATCGCCGATATAATTTGATTGATGCGTTGCGAATGATAAACAAGGTGGTCCATTTGTCTCAGCAATGTTTCATGGCGGGAGCGCAATGTTCGGATTTCCTTTTGCAGCGTTTCCAATGAATTCCATGAATGCATCCATTGTTCAGAAAACTGTCGGCTGCTTGCATGAATGTCGTTCGAAGATGTGGCAATTTCCTTAGCCGCTTCCTCGATGGCCCGCATTTTTTTCGCTACTTTCTCTGTATACTCGACTGTTTTTTCGCTATGGCTCATCAGCTCTGCCGCGCTGTTCTGGCTTGAATCGGAAATGTGACTTAGCGAAAGCGCCGCCAGTTTCATCTGTTCCATCACCGCCTTGAGCTGATCAACGGCCACCACAATTTGCCGAGCGATTTGGTTTCGTTCTTCACGCTTTTCCTCCTGCTCTGACCTAGCGGATTCACTCCTTGTTTTTCTCTCTGCACGCCTCGCAAAAATCAACTTTTGTCACTCCTTATGTAATATTTTATTACATTATTATAACATAAAATAAATGAAAGGAACATGTCAAAACAAGCGACACCGACGAAAAATAAGGATGTCATAATGAAAGAGGGGTCTCGATCCTTTCGAGACACCCTCTTCCACTCTGTTGTTATAGAACCACATTCAACAGCAAGACGAACATAAACGCCACCACCGAAATAATCGTTTCCATCACTGTCCATGTCATGAGCGTTTCCTTGACCGTCATGCCGAAATATTCTTTGATCATCCAGAACCCGGAGTCATTGACATGTGACAAGATCAACGAACCGGCGCCGGTCGCCAAAACGAGGAGCTCTGTGTTCGTTCCCGGGATGCTCGCAGCAATCGGTGCAACGATGCCGGCTGCGGTCATCATCGACACGGTCGCTGACCCGGTCGCCACGCGGATGAGAGCAGCGATGCCCCAGCCTAACAGGAGCGGAGATAAGTGCGAGTGTTTCGCCACCTCTGCGATTTGATTGCCGATGCCGGAATCGAGCAGCACTTTGTTGAATGCGCCGCCCGCTCCGATGACAAGCAAGATGTTTGCGACTGGGCCGAGGCAGTCGTTGGCGAATTTCAGGACGGCGTCGCGGGTAAAGCCGCGGGCATAGCCTAGGCTAAAGAATGAATAAACCGTGGCGATCAACAGCGCGACGATCGGATCACCGATAAAGCGCAACACTTTCGCTGCTTCAGACTTTTGATCAAGCGTCACGTTGGCCACAGAAGCAATCAACATCAAAATAACAGGAAGCAAAATGGTAAACAGCGTATTTCCAAAGCCCGGAAGTTCACGCGCTTCTTTCTGCTGCACGAGCTGCTCAGCGATGTCGGCCGGCACGGATTTGTGTATGCGCGAGCCGATCCATTTGCCAAACAGCGGTCCAGCAATGATTGCCGTCGGCAGGCCGACGATGATGGAATAAAGAATCGTCTTTCCGACATCTGCTTTAAAGATGCCGACAGCCGCCATCGCCGCCGGGTGCGGCGGGACGAGGCCGTGCACCACCGACAAACCGGCGACAAGCGGAATGCCGATCGTCACAAGCGAGATGCCCGTCTCGATTGCGATCGTAAAGACGAGCGGAATGAGCAGCACAAATCCGACTTGGAAAAAGATGGGAATCCCGACTAAAAAGGCGACGACCATCATCGCCCAATGGACGCGTTTTTGGCCAAACCGATTGATTAACGTTTTCGCAATGCGCTCCGCACCGCCCGACTCAGCCATCATTTTGCCGAGCATCGTCCCGAGCGCCAAGACGATCGCTAAAAAGCCGAGCGTATTGCCAAGCCCTGCTTTAATCGAGTCGATGATCCCTGGTGTTTCCGGCGACGGAGCGATGAGCGGCATCCCCATCGCCAGCCCGACACCGACGGAAACGGAAATGAGTGCAACAAACGGATGCATTTTCGCCGCGGTAATCAATAACAATAAAACAATAATGGCGGCAATGACAATGGCAATTCCCATGACTTGTTCCCCCTTTGTATTCGTCTATTTGAGAAAGCGGTGAAAAACAGCGGTTTCTCCCAATCCATAAGCGTCCATTATGCAAAGAAAAACCGTTGTTACAAGGTTTTTTCGATTGGAGAAAACGATCCGCCGGAAAAGCGGTATACGCTATGTCATCACCATTTATTGATTGCCTCTTCGACCATCGTTTCTTCTTGAGTGATGTGCTCACGTGGCAGGTGCGCAACCATCAAGGCTGAGGTTTCATCCTGCCGACGCTCTTCACCCCCTTTCCTTTTCTCAACATCTCGAATCAATCGATTTCGCTCAGGGAGCAAGCGTTTTCAACAAGAAGTAGGCGAGGCCGTACGTTCTCCTAAATCGATTTAGGAGCAATCGATGCTTCCTAAACCGATTTAGGTGACAACGCCTGTTACCCTCCTTGCCGCTGAAACGCCGCGATGATGTCAAACTCCTCTTTTAACCGCTCATATAAGCGGCTGTACAAATCAAACAGCTCAGCGTAAATCAGCGTATGTTCTTCCTTCGGTTCATGACGGGCGGTCGTGTCCATCCACGTTTTCACCATTTCCAAAGAAGGCAGTTCCCCTAACGCATGCAGCGCCACTGCCGCCGCTCCCAGCGCCGACGCCTCATGCGTCTGCGGCACAATGAGCGGTTTGCCGAGCATATCGGAAAGCATTTGCCGCCAAAACGGCGATTTGGCAAAGCCGCCCGAGACGCGGATTTCGGTCATTGGTCCCGTGACATCGCGGATCGCGAGCGCTACCGATACGATGCTGAAGCAGACGCCTTCCATCACCGCCCGAATCAAATGTTCGCGCCGATGGTGAAGGCCAAGGCCAAAAAACGTCCCGCGCGCGTTCGCGTTCCAATACGGCGCCCGCTCGCCTGATAAAAACGGCAAAAACACCAGTCCTTCCGCTCCGGGCGCGACGCGTTCGGCATATTTCGTCAACAAATCGTACGGGTCGATGCCGAGCTTTTTCGCCACTTCCCGCTCTTGGGCGCCAAACTCGTCGCGCAGCCAGCGAAGCAAAATGCCGCCGTTGTTCGTCGGTCCGCCAACGACCCAATAGCCAGGCGTTAACGCATAACAAAACGTCCGCCCTTTTTCATCGGTCGTCGGGGCAGCGGCGATCGTCCGCACTGCGCCGCTCGTCCCGATCGTAATGGCCGCCTCACCCGGAAGCACCGCGCCGACACCGATGTTGGCGAGCACGCCGTCACTTGCGCCGATGACGACCGGCACATCAGCGGATACCCCCATTTTATCCGCCCATTCTTTCTTCATCCCTTGCAAGACGTATGTCGCTGGGACTAAACGCGGCAGCCGCTCGCGGCTTATGCCAAGAAACGAAAGCACATCCTCGTCCCAATCAAGCGTATCGAGGCGGAACAACCCGGTCGCTGAAGCGAGCGAATGGTCAGCGATATAATCGCCGTATAGACGATAAAGCACATAATCTTTCACAGAGACAAACCAACGGGCTTGCCGAAACACATCCGGCTGCTTCTCTTTCAACCAAAGCAGTTTCGGCAACGGAGACATCGGATGGATCGGCGTTCCCGTCCGCCGATAAATGTCAAGACCGTCGTTCTCTTTCAGCAGCCGCTCCGCTTGGGCGACGCTGCGGTTATCGGCCCAAATGAGTAAACGAGTGAGCGGCCGCCCGGATTCGTCAAGCGCCATGATCGAGTGCATCGCCGCACTCAACCCGATCGCTTTCACCTGCTCGGGACGAATCCGATGGCGGATCGTCACCGCTCCGACGGCTTGAATGACTGCCGCAAACAGCTCTTCCGGATCTTGTTCGGCAAAGCCCGGATGCGGCTGGATGATCGGATAATCAACGGCATAGGAAGCCAACACCCGACCGCATTCGCCGAAAACGACCGCTTTCGTGCTAGTCGTCCCGATATCGATGCCAATGATCACCTGTTCATGGATCATCACCGTTTCTCCTCCTTTCCTCAAGCCTTTTCCCGTCTAATCGATGTCCGTTCCTTCAGTATCGGAGAGAAACGAAACACGTGCGGTTTGCCCGACCGTTTCCGATCGATTTGTAAAAATACCTGCTCAGCTGCCTTTTTCCCCATCGCAAACGTCGGCTGGGCGATCGTCGTTAGCGCTGGCGTGTAAATATCGGCAAACGGCACGTCGTCAATGTTGATCAGCGCGAGTTCGTCCGGCATGCGAATGGCGTTTTCTCTTACAAACCGTAAAACGCCCATCAATGTCAAGTCGTTAATCGCAAACAAGGCGTTGGGCCGGTGGGACTCAGCAAACCGTTTTTTCAGTTCCCGAGGCAGCACGGCCGGATCAGCGGCGATGACATTCCTATCGTCAATGTCAAATCCCCTTTTCGCCATCGCCGCCCGAAACCCTTCCATCCGTTCCATCCGCGGCACGTTGTGAGCGACAAGCGGCGGGGTGACAATGGCGATGCGGTCATAACCGCCCGTTGCTAAATAATCCACCGCCATCTCCGCTGCGCCAAAGTTGTCTAACAGCACGCTGTCCGCCTCAACTCCCGGCACCATCCGGTCAACAAAGACGAGCGGAAACCGCTCGGCGGCAAGGCGTTGGTAAACGTCTTCATTTTTCCCCGTGGGAAAGACGATCAACCCGTCGACCTGTTTCGCCAGCAGCATCTCGATGTATGTTTTCTCTTTTTCCGGATCATCGCCGGAGTTGGAGACAATGACTTGAAAGCCGCGTTTTTGGCACTCTTCTTCAATCGCGTGCAGCACTTGCGTCGTCAACATATGAAGCATATTAAAAACGATCACGCCAATGGTCGCCGTCGTTTTTTGTTTCAAACTGCGGGCGATCACGTTCGGTTGATAGCCAAGTTCCTCAATCGCCTCGGCGATGCGCTTTCTCGTTTCCTCGCTCATATACTCGTAGCGTTTGTTCAAATATTGCGAAACCGTGCTTTTGGAAACGTTGGCCAATTTCGCGACATCGGCCATCGTGACTTTTTTCAACAAGGATCCCTCTCTTGCCCTAAATCGATTTAGTTCCCAAAACGCTTTCATAAACCGGTTTAGCTTTATTATAAACCAAATGAAAGCGGTTTACAATACTTCTTCGTAAAATTCCCTTGATTTTCGTCCTCTCGCCGGAAAACATATAGGCTTGTATTATGATGATTCCGTTCGCTGAAAGCAATACTGGCGCAAACACGCAAATTTTCTCACATCCATTGACAACCAAACAAAAAGGAGACATGAACCCGACTCCTTGGTTAAAATTTTTCTTTATTTCCATCCCTCATCGATACAATAAATCCCGTAGAAAAAGATGGTCAACGATCATGGAGGAATTGTTTCATTTCCCTAATAGGTACGATAAAAATGATGCCTTGCGCGCAAAGGCACGAATTTTCCAAGTTTCAATCCCTCGTAGGTACGATAAAAACTTCGATTTTACATTGTTCGCAAGCATTATATATTTGTTTCAATCCCTCATAGGTACGATAAAAACGTTCCACCCTGTGCCCAAGCCGGCGAGGCAAAGGAAGGAGTTTCAATCCCTCATAGGTACGATAAAAACTCTTTTCACCTTTCCTCGTATTGATTTTGTGAGTACAGTTTCAATCCCTCATAGGTACGATAAAAACCTATCCATAAAGGGGGTGATTCCATTCTAGGTGTAGGTTTCAATCCCTCATAGGTACGATAAAAACGCTTACTGGCGACACATTTCCGCAAGTCATGCAGCGTTTCAATCCCTCATAGGTACGATAAAAACATTTATGATATCCGAAAAACTACACCAGTAGTCATTGGTTTCAATCCCTCATAGGTACGATAAAAACGCGCGTTGCTGTGCCACCCTTCCCATCCGTGACGGGTTTCAATCCCTCATAGGTACGATAAAAACCGAAATCTCTTTCGCTTCAATGATTTTTCCCTGACCACTGTTTCAATCCCTCATAGGTACGATAAAAACGTACACCTGGCATTTTCTATTCCTCCCTTTCTTCTACAGTTTCAATCCCTCATAGGTACGATAAAAACGTCCTCTCCGGCGTTCATGTTATGAACATACAGCTCAGTTTCAATCCCTCATAGGTACGATAAAAACTCGTCTGATCGCTGTTATGCTATTGTCACGAAAAGGTTTCAATCCCTCATAGGTACGATAAAAACCGGTTTATTTGGTGAAGAAATTGACGCGCTTATTTAGTTTCAATCCCTCATAGGTACGATAAAAACTCGGTATAAGGCTTGCCATACTTAAAACCATGATAGGTTTCAATCCCTCATAGGTACGATAAAAACGAAGCTCTCCCAAATCAGTTAGGAACGAACACCAGGTTTCAATCCCTCATAGGTACGATAAAAACGGTCAACAAAAGACCGTCCCCGACGCATAGCACGAGTTTCAATCCCTCATAGGTACGATAAAAACTTGCCTATCTATCATTCTGTCAGCTTGACAAACAAAAAGTTTCAATCCCTCATAGGTACGATAAAAACGAAGATATCCAAGATACTCACGGACAACAGAAGTAGTTTCAATCCCTCATAGGTACGATAAAAACGAAGATATCCAAGATACTCACGGACAACAGAAGTAGTTTCAATCCCTCATAGGTACGATAAAAACTTAGAGTTATTCACATCAACTAAACGCCAATCAGTAGTTTCAATCCCTCATAGGTACGATAAAAACTGTTTGTTATTTGACTAGCGAGTCTTATGAAGTTTCGTTTCAATCCCTCATAGGTACGATAAAAACTTGCTCACGCGAAAGTGAGCGAGGGCGGAAAGTGGGAGTTTCAATCCCTCATAGGTACGATAAAAACTACTGCGTTAAATTGTACTGTTCAATCATGCGAATGTTTCAATCCCTCATAGGTACGATAAAAACACAGTTGACCCTAAATTAACTTCTCACAAAATTAAGTTTCAATCCCTCATAGGTACGATAAAAACGAGGTATCTTCGGTTCTGCTGGAACAGGAGCAGCTTGTTTCAATCCCTCATAGGTACGATAAAAACAGGCAAAAATTAAATCTCTTCTTTCTGAATTTGGTGATCGTTTCAATCCCTCATAGGTACGATAAAAACCACTATCGTAAACACCGTTCATCAAATTGATATCGTTGTTTCAATCCCTCATAGGTACGATAAAAACGCCTTGGAATCTCGGGAATATCAATACGTTTTATTAGTTTCAATCCCTCATAGGTACGATAAAAACATGCTCGATGTCAACTACATATGTGCATATTTTCATGTTTCAATCCCTCATAGGTACGATAAAAACCCAAACAAAGCCCGTGAAATCAGGTGTTTCCGTTGGCAGCTGCTTTCAGAATAGCATGTTTCAAAAATTGTGTCAATTTCTTTTTCCTTCGGTAGCTGGAAGGTGGGGGCGCTTTCAACGGTTGTCGTCGACCCCCGGGGGTTTTTGCGCGATTGGAGGTCGACGACAGAATATAAGAGATCTCCGAGTTTAACGCGAATCCATTTGTTTCATTTGAGCATATTCTTCCTTCACCGCCACGACGAGCGGATGGTCATGCTCCAGTCCCGCGTATTGCCGAAGCGCGCCTTCGATCCCGTGTTGTTCAATCGTTTGCTGGAGAGCAGCAGCTTCGGCATCGCTAGGCTCATCAAACCGCAAGAGCGCGGCGATGCCTTTGACAAGCCCGGACGGCACGCTGTCGAATAAAGTGTAATATTGCACAGCCGGGGCGATGAGCCGGTCGTTCGGCCCGAGCTTGCGGATCGGTGAACGGGCGACGCGGACGATATCATCGGAAAGGGACGGGTTGGTGAAACGCCCGATCGTCGTTTCGATATAGGAACGGTGCTCTTCTTCATTCCATCCGTGCTTTTTCACTAAAACGGCTCCCGACTCACCGAGCGCCTGCTCGACACTCGTCCGGATGTCGCTGTCTTTCATGGCTTCCTGAACCGTTTCGTATTGTTTTTGGTAGCCTAAATAGGCGGCCAACGCGTGGCCGGTATTGACCGTAAACAATTTGCGCTCGATATACGGCCCTAAGTCAGCGACAAAATGAGCCCCTTGAATCGGTGGAACGGCGCCGATGACGTTTCGCGTTTCAATCGCCCATTCAAAAAACGGCTCGACTGTCACCGCGAGTGGATCATCGCTCGTTTGGTTTGGAACGATGCGGTCGACGGCGCAATTGAGAAAACCAACGTGTTCATCTGCCAGCTGTTGCCCAGCGGCGGAAAGATGGGCAAAGACGTGCGTTTTCAGCGCTTCTGTGCCGCCGATCATGTTTTCACAGGCAATGACGTGAAGCGGCTGCTGATGAACCGTGAAGCGCCGCTCGAGCCCAGCGGCGATGACTGGCGCAATGGCCGGCAAAATGTGCGGCCCGACCGCGGTTGTCACGAGATCGGCGGCCGCGATCGCCTCCATGACATGTTCCCGTTCCGTTTGGCTGTTGAGAGCGGAAACGCCGCGCACCCACTGTTCTTCCCGCCGCTCGCCGGCAACGATGACGCGATACGCTCCCCGCTCCTTCAACAAACGGACGATTTGTTCGTTGACATCGACAAACACGACCTCATATCCCGACGCCGCCAGCAGGCTGCCGATAAAGCCGCGGCCGATGTTGCCGGCGCCGAAGTGGACGGCCCGCATTAGCCGTTCACCTCATGAAGAAGCTCGAGAATTTCCTCAGCCGTTTTGGCGTTCGCCATCGCTTCGACATGGTCCGCTTCCGCGCAGACAAGCGCGAGTTTCGAAAGAATATCTAAATGTTCCCCGTCTTTGCCGGCAATGCCGATGACGATCATTGCCTCGTTGCCGCCGCCAAAGTCAACACCGCCTGGAACTTGCACGATCGAAATGCCGGAATGCCTAACGAGTGATTTCGCTGCTTCCGTTCCGTGCGGGATGGCGACGCTGTTGCCGATATAGGTGGAGGTCAGTTCCTCCCGCTCCAGCATCGCGTCCACATAGGCTGGATCAACATACCCCTGCTTGACGAGCACATCGCCGGCTAGGCGAATCGCTTCTTCTTTCGTTTTTGGTTGGGCATTTAGCACAATGTTTTCTTTGTTTAAAATGGAATGGGTCAACATACATTTCACTCCTTCGTCGATGTCCAATAATGATCAAAAAATTGTTCTAGGTGGGTGCTGATGAGCGAATACACTTGTTCCTCATCGCCGTGCGCCAAGACGGCGATGCTTTGCTCATCTTTGACTAACAGCGAGCTGATATGGCTTAAAACAGCAAGCGTCGCCTCGTCCGCATCGGCAGGGCCAAGAAGCAGCACAACGGTGTTGATTTCCATCGGGTTCCCGTCCATGCCCACCACCGTCTGCGGCTCATCAAGCCGATACATCGTCAGCGAAGGGCGAAGGACCGCGAAGCTGCGGGCGTGATAAAGCGCGAGCGGCGTGTCAGGGACGCCGAGCCCGCCCAGCGACTCCCGCCGCCGCAGCTCCCCGATGACGGCTTCGGCATCGACGATGACGCCGCTTTGTTCAAGGCGGCGGCAAGCGTCGGACAAAAGCCCGTGAACGGTGCGGTGCTTGACAACCTGCAGCGAAAATCCTTCTAACATGCCGACGATCGTCTCACTGATGCGCCCGATGGCTTTCATCGTTTTCAGCGTCTGTCGGTTAGGCTGCGCGTCTTGCCCGCGTTCTACTGGTTTTGCCACAGTGGCCGATTTTCGCTCTAAAAACGTGCGGATTGCCCGCGCTTCTTCTTCCCGCAACATCGGGCTGACGATGAAATACGGGCCGCGTTCCTCCGCAAGCGGCACGGTGGAAATGATGAGGTCGTACGCGCTTACGTCTTTCGTTTTCCATTCAAACACGGACGCTTGTTCGATGACAGTGATGTCCGGAATCTCTTTCTTCAGCCTTGTCGCCAAAATTTTTGCCGTCCCGAGCCCGCTTGAACAAATGACGAGCGCCCGCCAGCCTTTTTTCTCGCGCATGAGTGCAGCCGCAAAATGAAGCACTAAATAGCCGATCTCCTCCTCCGGCACTGAAACATCGCCAAACAGCTGCTTTGTTCCGGCGGCGACAATCGCAAACAGTTCCGCATAGTCTTGCTTAATTGGATCAAGCAGCGGGTTGGCGACCCCCATCCCGTGTTCTAGTCGGTATAAGGCCGGTTTCAAGTGAACGACGAGATCTTCGTATAGCGTCCGGTCGGCGGACAAATCGACACCGAGCTCGCGGCTGACGAAACGGATGAGCTGCTGCGCTTTCATACCGACGGCCAAACTCGGCTCCTCCGCCAACATTCCTTGGCGGCTGCGCCATTTCGCTCCCATTAAGTGCATCGTCATATAGCCGATCTCTTCTTTGGGGATGTCAATGCCAAACGCTCTTTCTAACGATTCGGCCAACATCTCCGCGATTTCATGCTCCCTCGTCGCCTGAAGCGCCTGCAAATCACGCAGGTCGAAATGAATCGCTTCCCCCCGTCTGATGCGCTCGATGGCGAGCGCCAAATGGACGACAAAGGCGATGTACGAACTGTCGGCCATCGTAAACGGGAACGTTTCTTTCACCTGCGCGATTTGTTGTTCAATGACGGCCAACTTTTTCCGGTCGACCAGCCCGAGCAGTTTTTCCGCCACCGTATCGAGTGGGTCGTCCGGCCGTCTCTGAATCGTCTCTTTCATCAGCGCCAAAAACTCGTGTTCATCGACATGGCGAAATAGCAGTTCGCCAATGAGGCGCCGTTTCGCCGATTCGGAACCGGTAAGCTCGACGCCGTACCCGCGCTTGCGAATGAGCGAAAGCCCGTACGCTTCAACCGTTTTCTCCAGTTTATCCAAATCCAAGCTGACCGTAGCGACCGTAACATTTAGGTCATTGGCCAATGAGACGAGTTTCACCGGCTCGTCTGCTTCCAACAAGGCGATTAAAATCATCAGCTGCCGCTCTTCCGGCGTATATTCATGGTGAGAAAGATGAAGCAGCTCCACAGCCAGCGCCTGCTTCTGTTTCTTTTCCCCGATAACACGAATGCCGACCCCTGCTTTTTTCACCAACTCGAGCCCGTAGCGCCGCAAAACGGATTCAAGGCCTTGCAAATCGCGGTGGACCGTGCGGGCGCTGACATTCAGCTCCTCAGCCAGTTCGCCGACCGTCATTTCCCGATCATCCGCCAACAAACGCTCAAGCAGCTTTCGCTCCCGGGCCGATACGTACATCGCTGTTCACCTCCGATCCTAGGGCCATACTGTTGACACGTTTAAAATGTTTGATCGTCTTTTCATTTCTTATTGTAAGGGCTTTTTTCTTGATGTGACAATGAATAGATGTTTCGTTTTCGTCATTGTTATTGTTGACAGTTTTTAATTGGTCATACGTTCCGTTGTTCCAGCCACAGGGCCGCTTACGACAAAGATAGGACCGTTTGATCCACGACGGGTCTCATCGGCATGGTCAAAGACAAAGCCGGGCGGGAGCCTTCACCAATGACATCTTCCCACCGTCTGCGCCAACTTTCCTCTTTGACCGCTTCCAAACCAAGCCGGTCGCCTTCACCAATGACATCCTCCCACCGCCTGCGCCCACGCGGAGACGTAGAGAACTTCTTCTGTTTCTGATGATAAAAACGCAGGGGACCATTGGCTCCCCTGCGTTCTATTCAAGATTTAGGCATTCTTTTTCAATTGCTCGATCAACTCATCGTATTTCGGGCTGTTGAGGAAGTTTTCCACCGACACATGATACGCGTTCGGCAGTTTCGCTTTCGCCCGGTCGGTTAAATTTTGGTGGGTGACGACAATATCGGCGTCGGCCGGCAGCTGATTGATCGCCGTGTTCGTGACTTCAATGTCAAGGCCGGCTTTTTGTACTTTATTGCGCAAAATCGACGCCCCCATCGCACTCGACCCCATTCCCGCATCACAGGCAAACACAATTTTTTTCACCCGGCTAGGAACGGCTTGAGCCACCGCTGGCGAAGCCGCTTCATTTTGTTGCAGCGCGGCAGCGACTTGGCTCTTTTTCCCTTTCAGCTGCTCCATTTTCTCCGCCGCTTTCGCCAAATCTTCTTCCTCTTCGTTTTGCTTCGCCGCTTTTAAGAAAACCGAAGCGACAAGGAACGACACCGCTGCGGCGACGAACACACCAGCGAGCACGCCGAGGTAATTTCCTTTTGGCGTCATCGCCAGCAAGGCAAAAATGCTTCCCGGCGACGGCACAGCCACCAGCCCGGCATGGAATACCGTAAACGTGAACACTCCGCTCACTCCACCGGCCATCGCCGCCAAAATCAAGATCGGACGCATGAGAATGTACGGGAAGTAAATTTCATGAATCCCGCCTAAGAAGTGGATAATCACCGCCCCTGGCGCCGACTGTTTCGCCATTCCTTTGCCAAACAGCCAGTATGCCAGCAAAATGCCAAGTCCTGGTCCAGGGTTTGTTTCCAACAGGAACAAAATCGATTTCCCGGTTTGCGCTGCTTGTTCGACGCCGAGCGGGCTTAAAATTCCATGGTTGATCGCGTTGTTCAAGAACAGCACTTTCCCCGGCTCGATGAAAATATTCGCCAGCGGCAACAAGTGCCAAGCGATAATTTTTTCGACCCCTGCCGCTAATGTTTGGCTGATCAAAGAAATGATCGGGCCCACCCCTTTAAAGGCGAGCAGCGTCAACACGCCGCCGACAATCCCGGCCGAGAAGTTGTTGACAAGCATCTCAAACCCTTGTTTTACTTTTCCTTGGAAGAGGCCGTCCACTTTTTTGATCACATAGCCGCCGAGCGGCCCCATGATCATCGCCCCTAAAAACATCGGAATTTCCGAACCGACGATGACCCCCATCGTCGCCGTCGCCCCGACGACACCGCCGCGGACGTCATAAATCATTTTGCCGCCCGTATACCCAATCAACAGCGGCAACAAGTACGTAATCATCGGCCCGACCAGCTTGGCAAACGTCTCATTCGGCCACCAGCCGGTCGGGATAAATAACGCCGTGATCAACCCCCAAGCGATAAACGCTCCGATGTTTGGCATAATCATGCCGCTCAAATAACCACCAAACCGTTGAACCTTCACACGGAAGCCTGTTTCGTTTCCGGTTGTATGCGTCATGAAGCTGTTCCTCCTTTTTGTTTGACTGTACCTTTATCTTAAAACGCTTACAACCGGCCTTCAATGAGAAGTAAACGCGACTTTGGCAAGGGGAGGGTTGACACTTTAAAAAAACACATGCGATGAATATATTTAATGTTGTTCTTCTTTATATTTCTGGTTATCCCATATTCTAAAAAATGGATAATATAATGTTGCTGATAAAGCCACATTGAATAACTGCAATACCGCCCCTGAAACTTTACCCCCCGTAGCTAGAAATCCTCCGATTCCTACAGGTGCTGTCCAAGGAACCATCACTCCAGCTGTTTTTGCGACTAAACCCAAATCCATTGCAAAGTACGAAACTGTAACAATAACCACTGGAACGAGAATAAACGGTATCATCATAACCGGATTCATCACCATAGGCAGCCCAAAAATAATTGGTTCATTAATATTGAACAATCCCGGGGCAATTGCCAACCTTCCTAGTTGCTTTACCTGTTTGCTGCGTGACTTAAATAAAAGCAAGAGTGCCAACCCGAGTGTTGTCCCTGAACCTCCAATAGAATAAAAGATATCCATAAACTGAACATTTATGATATGGGGGATTTCTTTTCCGGACGTAAAGGCAAGCCGATTTTCATCTACAAGCGCCAACCAAACAGGCGACATAATTCCCCACACAATGGCCTGTCCGTGGATGCCTGTTACCCACAACATCTGCGCGATAACCACTGCGATAACGGCCCCGGCCAACGAACCTCCAAGGAGAGAAAGAGGCTTTCCTAAGAGAGTGAAGACAATGTTGTGCATGTTTTCGAACGGGGTAACTTGAAGCAACAACCGCAACAACCAAACGGTTATTATGGCCGCCATCCCTGGTAACAAGGCAGCAAATGACCTAGCTACAGCTGGGGGTACACCGGCTGGCATCGTAATGACCATATTTCTCTTGACAACAATACGATAAATTTCTGTTGTTAAAATAGCGATAATAATAGCGACAAACATTCCCTTGCTCCCCGTTAGTGCAGTTGGAATTCCATCGACTTGATAAACTTTGTCTGTTTCTGGAGGAGTGAAGGAGATTTTGTAAGGTGTCGCTAACAGAAAGCAGGCGACTGAAACGATCGCAATGGATACTGAGTCTAATTTATATCTTTCAGCCAGTCGATAGGCAACTCCAAAAGCTACAAATATAGCAAGCAAGTCAAATGTCGCACCAACCGGGTAAAGTAGGTTTTTTTGCCAGTTACCCCCAAACAAGCTTGACATAAATGATTCATACCCCTTAATAGGAAGAAAGGCGATGATCAGGAAAAGTGATCCAATAATGACTAAAGGGACTGTCATAATGATACCATCGCGGATCGCCTGTAGATGCCGCTGTTCTCCTACCCTTGCCGCAACAGGCATAAACTTTTCATCTAGAAATCTCATGAACGTATTCATGTATTCGCCTCCCTACTCTTTATAGTCTGGTCATACCCATAACCCAACAAACACTTCTACCAATCATATCCTTATCACGTAGAATTTTATAATAAAACGCTTACAATTATGATTGCTAAATATTACAATTTTGTCCTGAGCATTGTTGACATCTTTTAATAATCTCTGAAGGCAATCTATATACATGCTCATTAAAAGATTCACCTTCGTATAACTGGTGCCCACTCCGGTGATACTGCTCCTAAGGAAAAGCATGGGAAAGGAGCGGAATTCGGCATGAAACGTCTCAAAATCACCGACCATCACGGATGGACGCCCCGGAAACTCCGCAAGCAGGAACGGAAAATCAAAAACGCTCAGCTCCGCCAACGCGTGATGGCTGTCCGCCTAGTCATGGAAGGATAGTTGGGCAAAGAGGTTGCTTCCATGGTCAATGTGTGCCGCCAAACCGTTTCCCATTATGTGTCGCTGTTTAACGAAGGCGGTCTTGAACTCCTGCTTCATCGGGATGTTGCCCCTTTGCGGGAGCCGTTTCTCACCGAAGAACAACAGGAAGAGGTCAAACAACTCGTGTTGACCACGACCCCTGCGGAGCTGGGCTGGGACATCGCTTCGGCGTGGAATACGAAGATCCTTCAATCCTATGTGCACCACCGTTATGGCATCTCCATTTCCCGCGAAGCCTTGCGAAAACTCTTGCATCGAAAAGGGCTTTCTTGGACCCGGCCGACCTACACGTTGGCAAAAGGGGACCCGGACCGACAAAAAAACTTCGAGAGACAAATGGATCTGATAAAAAAACGTAATCGATCCGGATTCCGTCCTGTTGTACATCGATGAAACGCCTATCCGGTCGTATCATGTGCTACGTGCGACATGGTCGGAGGTTGGCCGTCAAAAGCAAGTGCCGACGTTCGGCCATCATGCCCACGTATCGCTGTTTGGCGCGGTTCACGTCCATGATGGCGAAACGGTTCTTCATCCAGCAGGGGCGGCCAACGCGACAACGTTTTTGGATTTCCTGCGAGTTCTCAACGAGCGTTGCCCGGATCGGTTCATCGTCTTGGTGCTGGATAACGCCCGAATTCATCATGCCAAAATGGTGAGAGAGTGTTTGCGGGAAGAAGGACCGTGTTTTCACTTCATTTCCCTTCCTCCGTATTCTCCGCAACTGAATCCGATCGAACGCTTGTGGAAATGGCTGAAAGACACCCTCATCGCCAATGTGTTTCACAACGATCGAAACGATATCGCCCAAGCCATTGCCCGGTTTGTGGACTACATTCATGAACGCCCCGGGGAAGTGCTGCAACGCTTGGGGTGTGCAGCGTAATCGAGAAATGAACTTTTCAAGGTGCATCTATATAGCATCCGAACAGCTAAACACCCTTTAACTATGGACATCTTTACTTGTTTTTTTGTATTCCATGCCTCAACAAACATAAAAACAACTCGAAAGAAGCAAACATGATCCAAAACATCCATGAGTAAATTTCGCTCCCGCCTAGCATGAAAATCACTGTTCACCGGCACGGGATTTTCACCGAACGACCTATGGGCTACCTTCTGTGCTCCACCCGGGCACGAAAATCGCCACTCACCAAATTAGAATTTTCGCGAAAAGAGTCTAACTCAACGGTACCTCCATTAAAAAACTAGAATAAATGAGTAGTGGTGAGAGGAGGGACATATGTAGTAAAAAAGGGTGCCCTGCTACATTTGGGACACCCTTTCTTCATCATTCGCTTACTGATATCTCGCCGTCACCATTTTCTTTCTCGTGTAAAACTCGACGCCGTCGCGGCCGTTGGCATGAAGGTCGCCATAGAACGAGTTTTTGTAGCCCGAGAACGGGAAAAAGGCCATCGGCGCGGGGACGGCGACGTTGACGCCAAGCATGCCCGCGTCGATTTCTTCGCGGAACTGGCGGATCGCTTTGGCGCTGTCGGTGTAAATGCAGGCGCCGTTGGCGAACTCCGACCGGTTGGCGATCTCAATCGCTTCGTCCAAATCGCGGGCCCGGACGACCGAGAGAACCGGAGCGAAAATTTCATCCGTCCAGATCGTCATGCCCGGCTTGACATGGTCAAAAATCGTCGGGCCGATAAAGTAGCCTTTGCCGCTTGTCGCCGAGTCGCGGCGGCCGTCGCGGACAAGGAGCGCGCCTTCTTTTTCGCCGATTTCAATGTATTTGATCGTCCGTTCTTTATGCGCCTCGCGGATGACCGGGCCCAAAAAGACGCCTTGGTCAAGCCCGTTGCCGATTTGGATGCGGTCAGCAGCCTGTTTGAGCCGCTCCACCAACTCATCAGCGATATCACCGACAGCGACAACGACCGAGCACGCCATGCACCGCTCACCCGCCGAACCAAAGGCGGCGTTGATGATGTTCGTCACCGCCAGATCAAGATCGGTGTCCGGCATAACGATCGAATGGTTTTTCGCACCGGCGAGCGCCTGCACCCGCTTGCCGTGGGCGGCGGCTGTCCTGTATACGTACTCCGCAACCGGCTGCGAGCCGACGAACGAGACGGCTTTAATGTCTTTATGTTCTAAAATGCCGTTCACGACCTCGTGCGCTCCGTGGACAATATTCAGCACTCCCGGCGGCAGGCCGGCTTCGGTGAACAGCTCCGCCAGACGATTGGCCAACATAGGAGTCCGCTCGGACGGCTTCAGTACAAACGTATTGCCGCAAGCGATGGCGAGCGGGAACATCCAGCACGGCACCATCATTGGGAAGTTAAACGGCGTAATCCCAGCGACGACGCCGAGCGGATAGCGATACATGCCCGATTCAATGCCGGTCGCGATATCCGGCAGCTGCTGCCCCATCATGAGCGTCGGAATCCCTGCCGCAAACTCGACGCATTCAATGCCGCGCTGCACCTCGCCGTACGCGTCCTCGTATACTTTGCCGTTTTCTAGCGTCACCATTCTAGCCAACTCTTCCCAATGCTCGACAAGCAGCTGCTGGTAGCGGAACAAAATGCGGGCGCGGCGCGGAACCGGCACTTTCCGCCATTCGCGGAACGCTTCCTTCGCAGCCGCCACCGCCGCATCCAGCTCCTCGCGCGAAGAGAGAGGCACTTTGGCCAACACTTCTCCCGTCGCCGGGTTCGGCACGATTTCTTCTTTTCCGGATGTCGAAGCGACCCATTGGCCGGCAATGAAGTTTTTCAATGTTTTTGTTTCGGTGACAGAACTCATGAATGAAACCACCTTTCTCATCGGTTTTTCGACAGATTGGCTCATGAACGCGCACAAGCGTGATCGATTCAGCGGCGAATGCTGCCTTGTGCGGGAACAGTTGGCAAGCTGAACGCTTCCAAAAAGCGGCGTCCTTTGCCGTCTGTTTGCGGCTGGCCGCTGTCATGCGTCCTGCAATCGCCATCTGATTCACGAACTGACGGTTTTCGTGTTGTACTCATAGTCGTAACAATAATGGTACAATGCCACAATTTCCTCGTGCGTCGGCACTCTCGGGTTATTCGCTGGACTGCCGCTTGCCAGCGCATCAGCCGCCATTTTATCAACCGCTTTGTCGAATGCCGCTTTGTCAATGCCCCATGTTTTCATATTCGGGATGTGCAAATCACGGCAAAGCTGTTTCACTTCTTCAACAAGCGCATCGGCCGCTTCGGCATCAGAAACGTCCTTCAGCTGCGGGTTGATGAGCCGGGCAATCACCGCCAACCGTTCTCTGGCGCTGTCTTTTGTAAATTCAAGCACCCCTGGCAGCAGCATCGCATTGGACACGCCGTGCGGCACGTGGAAAAGCGCGCCGATCGGCCGCGACATGCCGTGCACGAGCGTCACCGAGGCGTTCGAGAACGCCATGCCGGCCTTCATCGCCGCGATCGCCATTTTCTCCCGCGCTTCGATGTCTTGACCGTTTTCGTACGCCCGGCGCAAATGACCGATGATCGCCTCAATGGCGGATAGCGCCAACACATCGGTCACCGGATGGGCGCGTCGGGAAATATACGCCTCGATCGCGTGGCAAAGCGCATCGACACCGGTCGCCGCGGTGACGGATGGCGGGCATGAGACAGTAAGAAGCGGGTCAACGATCGCCACGGCCGGAAGGAGCGCCGGCTGGGAAATCATAATTTTGACGTCTGTCTTCGTATCAATAATGACTGTCACTTTCGTCACTTCGGAACCGGTGCCGGCCGTCGTCGGAATGGCGATGAGCGGCACTGGTTTTTTCGTGAACATCCTAGCGTTGCCAACATAGTCGCTGATCGTTCCCTCATTCGTCATCATCACTGCCACCGCCTTCGCGGCATCGATGCTGCTGCCGCCGCCAAGAGCGATGATGACGTCACATCGTTCGCTCCGGCAGACGTCAAGCGCCTCATTTACATGGACATCCGTCGGTTCTTTGTCGACCCCTGTATACTTGGCAAATGGCACCCCCGCTTCCTGCAAATATTGTTCACAGCGGGCGACCAGACCGATGTTCTCCATCACCGGATCGCTGACAATGAACGCTTTCGACCCGAGCGCTTTCGCTTGCCCGCCGACTTCACGAAACGTTTCGCACCCATAAATAACCCGGTTCGGCACCAACAGCTCGTACATTGTTCCGTCACCCTCTTCCTTTGATATCGTTTTCAATATCTTCTATATGCAAACTTTATGCCAAACTAGAAACGTGTTATGATTAGGAATTTTCCATCTCCTTAACGGAATCCCACCCACACTTTACCTACACATCCCCTACATTACCCGACATTCTCCCGACACCCTTTTCCCCTCAACAAAAAAGAAACAACGGTCAGTCTGCCGTTGTTGATCATCATGGACCGAGAACCCCCCTTCTCAGCGGAGAACGCTCAAAATCCATACTTTTTTAATTTTTCATATAATGTAGATCGGTGAATGCCGAGTCTCCTCGCCGCTTCCGCCTTATTGCCGTTCGCCGCGACAAGGGCGGCAGCGATGCGTTCGCGTTCGGATTGGTAGACCATTTCTTTCCACCGGTCGGCAATGTTCGCACCGCCATATGACATAGATGCCGCCATCGGCTGAATGGCGGACAAATAGGCAGGCAAATGTTCGCGCTCAATCTTCTCCCCTTCCACCATACTAATGAGCCACTCGATGACATTGACCAGCTCGCGAATGTTGCCTGGCCATGAATAGCCGATCAATACTTCCATCGCCTCTTTTGAAAAAGATTTCCCCCCAACCCCATACTGCTGGCAAAGCCGTTCCATATGATGCGCGATGAGGGCGGGGATATCCGACTTCCGCTCACGCAGCGGCGGGAGATGGATGCGGATAATGTTCAGGCGGTAAAACAAATCTTCCCGGAACGTTCCGCCTCGCACCATCTCCTCGAGCGGTTTGTTCGTCGCGGCAATAATGCGCACGTCCACCTCTGTCCCCGATACCCCGCCCACTTTTTCCACTTTCTTTTCCTCAAGCACGCGCAACATCTTCGCCTGCATCGCAAGCGGCATATCACCGATTTCATCTAAAAACAGCGTCCCCCCATGGGCAAGCTGAAACTTGCCCGGTTTCCCCCCTTTTCTCGCACCGGTGAACGCTCCGTCCTCATAGCCAAACAGTTCTGCTTCCAAAAGCGCTTCCGGGATGGCGGCGCAGTTGATACTGACAAACGGCCCGTCCGCACGCGGACCCGCCTCATGGATCGCTCGCGCCGCAACCTCTTTCCCCGTTCCGCTTTCGCCGGTAATGAACACGGTCGACGGCACACGCGCCGCCCGCTGAATCATTTGTTTCACCGCCGCAATCGTCGGATGGCGGCCGATGATGCGCTCCACTCCTACGGCGGCGGAGGTGGCCGCCTCTTGTTTTGGCGCTGCCGTCCCGTTTTTCTCCTTCCGGCTTGCCTCGCGCGACAGCTCTTGCAGGCGCCGGAAAATTTCGTACACTTCCGACACCCCTTGGAAAATGAGCATGCCGATCGCCCCGATGACTTCGCCGTCACGCCAAATCGGAATGCGGTGCACGACCATCGGCTGGCCGTAAATTTTTTGAATATATCCCCGCTCTGGAATGCCGGATTGCACGCAAATATGCAAACGAGTATTTTCGATCACTTCCGTCACATGCTTGCCGATCGCGTCTTCTCGGCGGATGCCGAGGAACTGGCAGTACGCCCGGTTGATTTCCCGAACGACGCCATCTCCATCAACGACGACGACCCCTTCATACGCCGCATCCAGCACCGTTTTCATCGTTTCCGCCAAGCGGTGTGTTTCTTCCAACTCACGCCGCAGTCGTTCAAGCTCGGCCGTTGCCTTTGAATCCTCTTTGGCGTCGGGTGCTTCCGTGCCGTCCTCTTTCGGCTCCGTCCCGCCATCGATCGAACATGCCGCCAATACATCTTCCACTGTCATCATGCGATCCATTCCATGCGCCACCGCCCATAGCAGCATCCGCCACGTGCATCGGCCGACCGAGCCCCCGCATTCATCGACGACATCAACGGCGTCCATCCCGTGCGTCGCCAGCAACTGAGCCGCCTGCTGCAATGTTTGATGGCGGCCAAGGGTCACTGATGCGCCATGACCCACCGTCATCGTGATCCCCCTTCCCTGTTCCCTTTTCACGTACCGTTCGCTACTGGCCTCAAAAAATCCTTCTGTTTTTTTTCGTGAAAATCCCGTCAGCAAGCAGTCATTTTCATCTCCGTGTCGAGAGCGGACCGCGCTACCCATGGACCTTTTTTTCGTGAAAACCGCAAGCTGGCAAGAAGTGTTGGAATCGATGATTTTTTGCAAACAAGCAAAATTTTTTGTAGATTTCCGTAGATTTTCGTAGACGCATATTTACAATCAATTCGAAAAACATTCACAAATTTGTCACAAAGGAGGGGGGATATTGATTTATTTCCACCAGGTCAACAAATACTACGGCGATTTTCATGTGCTCAAAGACATTAACTTGACGATCAACCAAGGAGAAGTCGTCGTCATCATCGGGCCATCCGGCTCAGGCAAAAGCACGCTTGTGCGCTGCATCAACCGGCTCGAGACGATCTCAAGCGGCGAGTTGATCGTTGACGGCGTCAAAGTGAATGACAAACAGATCAACATCAATGAACTGCGGCGCAATATCGGCATGGTGTTCCAACATTTCAACTTATACCCGCATATGACCGTCTTGCAAAACATCACGTTGGCGCCGCGCAAAGTGCTCGGCATGTCGGAAAAAGAGGCCAATGACATCGCCATGTATTATCTCGAAAAAGTCGGCATTCCAGATAAAGCAAACGCTTACCCGTCCGCGCTCTCCGGCGGCCAGCAGCAGCGCGTCGCCATCGCCCGCGGATTGGCGATGAAACCGAAAATCATGCTGTTTGACGAACCGACATCGGCGCTTGACCCGGAAACGATCGGCGAAGTGTTGGATGTCATGAAGCAACTGGCGAAAGAAGGGATGACGATGGTTGTCGTCACCCATGAGATGGGGTTTGCCCGCGAGGTGGCCGATCGCATCGTCTTTATGGATCAAGGGCGCATTTTAGAGGAAGCGCCGCCTGAGGAGTTTTTCGCGGCCCCGAAAGAGGAACGGGCGCGTGTCTTTTTAAGCCGCATTTTAAACCATTAATTCCGGTCAATCAAAGGGGGTTTTCTCATGAGAAAGAAAGCATGGAAATGGTGGATTACCGTCGCCTTAACGGCCTTATTGAGCGCTATCGCCTTGACAGGCTGCAGCACGACGGACAAAGGAGAAGGCGGAACATCGTCCAAAACGGCAAAATCGACCAATACGCTTGAAAAAATTAAACAACGCGGCAAACTTGTCGTTGGCGTCAAATACGATTTGAACTTATTTGGATTGAAAAATCCGGAAACCGGCAAAGTGGAAGGATTTGATATCGATATTGCCAAAGGGTTGGCGAAAAAAATTCTCGGCGATGAAAACAAAATTGAATTGAAAGAAGTGACATCCAAAACGCGCATCCCGATGCTGAACAACGGGGAAATTGACGCCATTATCGCCACCATGACGATCAATGAAGAACGGAAAAAAGAAGTGGATTTCTCGGATGTGTACTTTATGGCGGGGCAATCGCTGCTCGTCAAAAAGGACAGCCCGATCAACAGCGTGAAAGACTTGAAAAAAGGCATGACCGTTCTGACGGCGAAAGGCTCGACATCGGCGGAAAACATCCGCAAAGCAGCGCCGCAAGTCAACGTGCTTGAATTTGAAAACTACGCCGAAGCGTTTACCGCGTTAAAAGCCGGCCAAGGCGATGCGCTGACAACGGACAACGCGCTGCTTTGGGGGATGGCGAAACAAGACCCGAACTACCGCGTCCTTGATGAAACGTTCACCGAAGAGCCGTACGGCATCGCCGTCCGCAAAGGGGACAAAGAACTGCTGCAAGTCATCAATGAATACTTAAAAGAAATTAAAGAAAACGGCGAATACGATAAGATCTACGAAAAATGGATCGGCAAAAAACCGCAACAATGACAGGCAAAACACGGTGGGCGGAACGCCTCCGCCCACCTGTTTGCCCAAAGCCCTTCATTCAGCGAAGAAAGGAGGCTGATCGCCGTGCTGCGCTTTTCCATTTTGGTGGAACATTGGGATTTGTATATGCAAGGATTTGGCCATACGATTTTAGCCAGCGTGCTGGCTCTCATCGGCAGCTTGGCCCTTGGGACCATCATCGCCATTTTCCGCATCGCGCCGATTCGTCCGCTCAATTGGATCGGAACGGCGTACGTAGAATTCATCCGCAACATTCCGCTTGTCTTAATCGTTTTCGTTTTTTTTATGGGCTTGCCCGCCATCGGCATTCGCTTTGACTCGTTTACCGCCGGAACGCTCGGGCTGATGGTGTATACGGCTGCGTTTATTGCCGAAGCGATCCGCTCGGGCATCCAAGCAGTGCCGAAAGGACAAATGGAAGCGGCGCGCTCGTCCGGGTTGACCTATTTGCAGGCGATGCGTTACGTCATCTTGCCGCAGGCGGTGAAAATCGTCATTCCGCCGCTTGGCAATCAGTTCATTAATTTGGTAAAAAATTCGTCCGTTCTGGGCGTCATTGCCGGGCTTGATTTGATGTATTTCGGCGATCTCATTTCCTCGAAAACGTTCGTCACCTTTGACGTCTATATTTTCGTCGCCTTGTTTTACCTCGTCTTAACGATCCCGCTCAGCCTTGGTGTCGGCTACTTAGAACGCCGGCTGCTCAAGGCGCGGTAGGAAAGGAGGGTGCATCATGGATTTTGCCGGTGCCTACACGCCCGCCCATTTGAAGTTTTTGCTTCAAGGGTTTCTCGTCACATTGGAAGTGGCGTTCATTTCCATTGCTTTGAGTTTTATCTTCGGCATTATCATCGGGGTCATTCGCTACACAAAAATCCCGGTGCTTTCTCAACTGCTCGCCGTGCTGGTCGAAACAATCCGGAATTTGCCGCTGCTCTTGATCATTTTCTTTACGTATTTCGCCCTTCCGGAAGTCGGCTTGAAGCTCGATAAACTATACGCAGCCATTTCGGCCTTGGTCATTTTTGAATCGGCCATGTTGTCAGAAATTGTCCGCAGCGGCCTGCAGTCGATCGATAAAGGGCAAATCGAAGCGGCGCGTTCATCGGGGCTTACGTATGGGCAGACGTTATGGTACATCATTTTGCCACAAGCGTTGCGACGCATGGTGCCGCCGATCGTCAGCCAGTTTATTTCCTTATTAAAAGATACATCGCTGGCCATTGTCATCTCCTTGCCCGAATTGATGAACCATGCGCAAATCATTAACGGGCGCAACGTCAATTTCGTCATTCCGATTTTTCTTCTCGTTGCGTTCATGTATTTTATCGTCAACTATTCGCTGTCACTCGTCTCGCGGCGGTTGGAATACCGCCAGCGGTGATGGAACCGTATCCCCTTCTTCAGCTGGGGCATACGGTTTTTTCTTGCTATCTTTGAAAAAAGGCCGTTGTTTTCGCTTTTCTGTTATATAATAGAGTTGCAAACTAGGCCATGACTTTCACAAAGGCGGTGACGTCCACTGACACTCGCGAAAAAAGAACCTGTTTGGCTTCTTTTGCTTTTGCTTTCGGCGACCGCGTTTCTGGGCGAAATGAAAATGAACCCGTTTGACAGCCCGTTTCGCGTCTCGCTCGGCAGCGCCGTTTTTGTTCTTGGGTTGGTCGCCTTTTCTTCCCTTCCCCCGCTTGTCATCGGCGTAAGCACCGGAGCGGTGGTCGTCGGGTTTCGCGTTTTTCTCGACATCTTAACGGGGGAAACCTCCGCATCAGAAAGCCTATGGACTCACCTTCCGGCTGCCGGATATTACATCAGCTTTGCGGCTATGGCGGCCATGGTTCACTTTCGCCGGCAAATGGCGGCGCCCATCCGCGCAGGAGTGATGGGAGCGGCGCTGGACTTTCTCGCCAACGGCTGCGAGCTTGCCATTCGCTATGGAATGGGAGAATCGTTCCTGTTTAGCGGCCACATGCTCGTCGTGCTGTCGCTGTTTGCCATTTTGCGCAGTTTCTGTGTCATTGGCGTTTACAATATGTGGGTAACCAAACATGTCCGCTCGCTGGCCGAGGCAAGAAAAGAAGAGCTTGAGCGGCTGATGATGGTCAATAGCGGGCTTTACGAAGAGATGGTTTACTTGCAAAAATCGATGGCGCTCATGGAAGACATGACGCGCCAAAGTTATGATCTGTACTCGCGCCTTGTGGAAGGCAAACCGGTTGAACCGCGCATCGCCCTCGACCTTGCCGAACATATTCATGAAACAAAAAAAGATATGCAGCGCATTTTCGCCGGTCTGTCCAAACTGATCGGCCGCCAGTCAGGAAGGGGGCGCATTCCCATCACCGAATTGTGCGCGATGGTGATTCGTGCCAATGAAAAATACGCCAGCCTGTCCGGAAAAGCGATCACGTTTTCCTATCACGGACAGATCGACTTGACCACTGATCAGCTCTATCCACTGCTTTCCGTATTGAACAATTTGGTGTCCAATGCGGTCGAAGCCATTCGCGAAAACGGAGCGATCGAACTGCGGGCGCGCTTGGAAGGAAACGGGTTGGTCATCGAAGTGGAAGATGACGGCCCCGGCATCTCCGCTGATGATATCGCCTGGATTTTCCAACCAGGCTTTACGACGAAATACGACCACCAAGGCAATCCATCCACAGGAATTGGACTGACCCATGCCCGTGACATCGCCCAGGCGCTCGGCGGTCATCTGCAGCTCGTCAAAAGCGAACCCGGCCAGACCGTCTTTCGCTTCGTTGTTCCGACGTCCCGCCTACTGCAGGCGCAAACCGATGCCTTTCAGAACGAGCATCCACCTGTACCGCCGCAAGGGGCACATTTTTGAACGGCCGCGGCACCATCAAGAAAGGGGAGAACAAAGGGATGGGAGGACTTCGCTTTTTTCTCATCGAAGACGACCCCGCAGTCCGAAAGATGCTGGAAAAGTTAATCCATGAATCGGGGCTCGGCGAGGTGGTCGGCTGCGCTGAAGATGGCTTGAACGTCCGCACCGCCGATTTGCTTGACGTCGATGTCGTACTCATTGATTTACTCATGCCGGGGCGCGACGGCATTCAAACGATCAAGGCGCTGCGGGAAGAAGGATTTGCCGGAACCTTTATCATGATTTCTCAAGTCGAAAACAAAGAAATGATCGGCCACGCCTATTTGCAAGGCATCGACACGTACATTCAAAAACCGATCAACCGCTACGAAGTGCTGTCCGTGCTCAAGCGGGTCGCCGATCATATGTCAGCTATCCGTTCGCTCGAGTCGATCCGCCAAGTGCTGAAAGGTTTTGAGCCGCCGTCGGCCGCTCGTGAATCCATTCCGAACCAAGCCGCCATTGAACAGCAGGCCGAGCAGCTTCTCCTTCTTCTTGGCGTCGCCGGCGAGGCGGGCAGCGCGGATGTGCTTCTTGTGATGCGCTGGCTGGCCGAACAGGAAGCAAAAGGCCGTCCAGTGCGGGAACTGCCACCGTTGAAAGAGCTGTACGCGGAACTCGTTAGGCGGGAATATGGACTGTCGCCTGTGGAAACAAGCAAAGAAGCGCGAGCGATGGAACAGCGCATCCGTCGGCTTGTCTTGCAGGCGTTCACCCATCTCGCCTCCCTCGGCCTCACCGATTACACCAATCCGACGTTTGAGCATTTCGCGCCCAGACTGTTTGATTTTGCGGACATCCGCCGGCGCATGAAAGAACTCGAACGAGGCCAGAACGAGACGGAATGCCGCATGAATGTGCGCAAGTTTTTAACCGCTTTTTTTCTCGAACTGAAACGAATCTAGCGGGTGATGATACGCCTTTTCAAGGTCGAGGGCAGGCCATCGGCTTGCCCTCGTTGCCCCTAGGAGGCTGGTGATTTAACGGAGCAGGCCGCTTACCAACCTCGTTTCTCAAATAGAAAAGCCCTGTCGCATCAGCATCGCCTTTCATACGCTCCCCTATTGCTCAAGAGAAACAACCGTTTTCCCCAGCCTTCTAGGTGCGACAAAGAATCAGATCTTCATCACGCTAGCAACCGATGGAGTCTTCCTGCTACCAACGAATGAGACAAAAGCGGCGGCCGCCATGAACGAAGCGAAGCAGCGATACATCTTCCTCAATCACCTCACCGATCACATTGACTCTGTCATCGGGCGGGAGGTCAACCAAAGTCATTTGCAGTTCACCGGCATACCGTCCATAACGTTCGTTATCGATCGTGATGCGGCCTGCCCGACGCGGCACCGGGGGGAGAGGCTGCAACTTTTAAGGCGTCCATGTTCGCTTTGCCCGGATCCCGCAGCGACACGCGCACCCGCGTCATGCAATGGGCAATGCGGATGATGTTTTCTTTTCCCCCAACGTACTGAAGTATCGATATGGCGATTTGTTGTTCTCGAGTCATGATCGTTCTCTCCCCCTTATTTCGTTATTCAAGCGCTTTACGCACAAACCCCTTTGCTTGTTGCAGTCGTTTTTTCGCCTCTTCATAACCGCATTGGCGCAAAATCATCACGATCGCCGTTTTCACCTCCCCTTTGGCCTGTTCATAATAACGGGACGCCTCTTCGGCGCTGACTCCTGTCGCCTCTATTAAAATGCGCTTGGCCCGCTCTTTTAACTTTTCATTTGTCGCCTGTACATCGACCATCCAGTTCCCATACACTTTGCCAATACCGACCATCGCTGCCGTAGAAATCATGTTGAGCACCATTTTTTGCGCTGTCCCAGCTTTTAACCTCGTTGAACCAGCCAACACTTCCGGCCCTGTTTCGATTTCCACCGCCGCATCGGCATACTGACTGATGGGGGCTCCTTTATTGCAGGCGATGCTTCCGGTCGATGCCCCGATTTGTTTGGCATAACGAAGGGCGCTAATCACATATGGCGTTCGGCCGCTTGCTGCAATGCCGATGACAACATCGTTTTCCGTCAAGCCGACTGCCTGTAAATCGCGAACAGCAGCCTCTTCATCATCTTCCGCTCCTTCCACCGCCTTCGCAATCGCTTCCGGTCCTCCGGCAAGGACCGCCTGCACCATGGACGGTTCAGTTCCAAATGT
>NZ_JPYA01000061.1 GCF_000750005.1 Geobacillus icigianus
GTGATCTGCAGGGCCTCTGACGAGACCGATTCATACGCGCCGTAAACGGTCTTGTCCGTCGTATCGGCGTGGAAGACGCGAAGAGAGAGGCCTTCTTTCTTGTCGATCTGCACGAGGCAAGACGAAAGGACTTGATGGAGATTCGCCTCATACAGGCGATCCAAATGACGCGCGATGGCATCGTCGTTGAACCAAGACGGCTCCAGCCCTAGCCGAATCCGCTTCGGCCAATCGATGTCATGCGCCCATTGTTCCCAATGAACGAGCGCTTGCCGGCCGCTCAAGATATCCAGAACGATTAGTTTGACGATATCGCTGGCTCGAGTTTGGCATTGCGGATTCACGGGAACCAGATGATCAATCAGCTGAGGAAGGTCAAGATCTTTGAACAGGGCGCTTATTCTATTCAAATAAGAACTTTCATAAATGGCCCGAATTCGAACGTCCATGATGGGCAAACTCCTTTGCTTTCCTTGTGTTTCAAGGTTTGATTCGACAGGAAGATAAAAAAATCCTCCCGATTTTTGTCGAGAGGGTGCGAAATATGAGTTTTATCATCGCGCACGACATGTTTCACTTTCGCAAGGGCGGAGGCAGCATCGATCCGCCTTGGCATCCGTGACAAAGGGAAGAACAGTTACAAAAAGCTTAAAAGACAAGGAGAAAGCAGAAGTTAAGTATTTGCGGACGATAATGGTAGTACTTAATAAAGTAGATGTGTTTTGAAGGTATTGTACCTCTAAATAACTTCAATGTTTTTAAACATTTCATACAAAAGGGGGAAAAAGCACTTGTTGCCTGCAATAAGACAACTAAGTGCCTGTAGATGAGCAAATTTGCTAACATAAATTGACAACTAAACAAAAAAGGAGACATGAACCCAACTCCTTGAGTAAAATAGATGTGCTCAAACTACCCACAAGGAGGTTCATGTCTCATGAATAGATTAGCACATCATCAACGAATCCACAAGTTTTTCATGACGCTGGGATTGGCGCTTTATTTCTCGAA
>NZ_JPYA01000062.1 GCF_000750005.1 Geobacillus icigianus
CGAACGGACGCGGGAAATGCTGCTGCGTTTGGCCGAACAAGACCCGCCGTCGCGCGTGGTCCTCATTGACGCCACGGTGCCGTCCCATCCGCTTCCGCACATTCCCGTCCACTTCATTAAAGGGGCGGCGCACGACGATGCTGTCCTTGAAAAAGCGAACCTCGGCCATGCCCGCTTTGTGCTGATTACCGCCGATCCGCATAAAACGGAAGAGGAAGCCGACCGCGATACGATCGTTGCATTGCTGGCCGCCAAGAGCCTCAATCCGTCCGTGTATGCCATCGTAGAAATCTTGACCGCCCGCCATGTCCCGAACGCGTTTCGCGCCGGAGCGGATGAAGTGATCCAAACTAACTTGTTGGCGAGCGCCGCCATGACCGCCAGCCTCTACTCGCCCGGAGCGGCTAGCGCGCTCGAACGGATGTTGGGCCGCTTCGGTGAACAAACGCTGCGCCTTCTCCCTCCAACCGAGCAGCAAATCGGCCAGCCGTTCGCCGCTGTCCAACAGCAGCTGCTCGCCCAACACATCGCGCTGCTTGGCGTCGTTTGCGGGGATAGCGGAAGCCTATCCATCCGGCCGCAGCGCCTGATTGAAAAAGACGACCGCCTGTTCGTGCTCGTTTCTTAATCGAGCAGGCGGCGCTCCAACTCTTGAACGAGCGCTTTGCCGACGGAAATCAACGGCTCTGGAACGGTCGCATCCGGGTCTTGCGGTTCAGCAAACTGGTCGAACGACGCCGTAAGGTTGCCCACATCCGCAAAATCATCGATGCCGCGCTGATATTTATGGGCAAGCAAAAACGGACGCCCGAGCTCGACCGTTGTGCCATGCGAATCGAGCTGCCCATCGACCGCTTGAAACGGCACACGCAAAAATTGGTAGCCTAAATGGTCGGCGATTTTATAGTCAAAATAGCCGTGGTCATACTCCCAACCGCCGCCGATCTCATAGCCGAGCGGCTTGAGTGTTTGCTCGAGCTGATGCAACGAAAACTGTTTTCCTTCCAGCCTCGACGGAATTTCAATCATCCACAATCCCCTCCTTTCCTTTTATCGTTTCCCGTTTGGAAACAATTATTTGCCTGATCTGGCCGTTGCCTTTTGGCGAAAAATGGACGGATCGAGTAATAATGAAGAACGGATTGTTGGATGTTTTATGAACACCGACAAAATTTTTTGTTTTTTCTGAAATAACAAGACGCCGGAAACAAGCAAGATCGATCTGGAGACCAAGAGGCTTTCCGCGCTCAAGAAGAAGCCGGCTCGACCGATGTATGCGTGACATCCGTTCCTCTTCTTGGATCGCGAAAAGAATACAGCATGGCCAGGATCAGCGATGACGCTGCGGAGCAAGAGATCCCATTGATGTGATCAAAAAACATCTCTATGTCACCTATGGATACCTTGTTTGTCTATTAGATCATGGAAAATAAAAGGCGGCTTCATGATCCTTTATAAAAACTGAAGGCGGATGAACCCGCCTTTTTCTATCAGTTTTTCTAATCTTCCTTATCTTTCTAACGAAAAAAGGATATCATTGATATAGATGGTAACTCCCCGATTAAGCAATTCATTCACTATCTGATTTTCAGATGGATCTGAACTCATGGTAAAACTCGCTAACTTGAGTTTTTTCAACTTGGAAAGCACTGAAATATCATCTACTTTCGTTCCATTAAAATAAAGAACCTCTAAATTTTTCATATTTGATAACGATGCTATAGAATGAAGCGGATTATCATTTAAGTAAAGACATTCCATCTTCTCAAGCCGCTCGAAGGAAATTTCCTCTATTTGATTGCTGCCTAGGTCAAGCTCTTTAAGCATAAAAAGCTGATTTAGAGCATCTACGCGGCGAATCTGATTTTGATTAAGTGACAGTATTTGTAAATTTTTCAAATTGACCAAAGCCTCGATATTGCTGACTTTGTTGCCGCTCAACGTAAGCCTTTTCAGTTTAGCCAGATTAGCCAATGGATCAATTTGTTCTATTCTATTATAGCTTAAATCTAATTCCTCTAAGTTTACCAGCTGACTTAACGCCCCAATATCTTTTATCTTATTGTTCCTTAAATCTAACGATACCAATTTCGTTAAATTTCGTAAAGGGCTCAAATCGCTTATAGAGGTAAACGAAATACGTAAGCTTGTAAGATTTTTGGCATACTGCAGTCCTTCTAGAGATTGTACATTTTCTTGTAAAATGGACAGTTCGTTGATCCTTCCTAAGTCATTCTCTGTTATTTCTCCTGTTGGTTTGTTCAGAGCTTCTCGCAATACTCTTTCTAGTTCTTTGTCTTTTATTAGCGAAGTAGAAGCTTTTCCTTCTTCTGATACATCAAGTTTTTCTAATGGCAATTTTCTTAGCGGAGTAAAATCCCTTATATGATTTCCGTCAATTGATAGCACCTTAAGTTTTGTCAGTGATTCTAATGGCTGAATGTCTGTAAGTAAATTATTTGAAATGTCCAATGATGTTAGGCTTGGAAGTTTCAATACAGGCAAACTTTCTATATAGTTATCGTGCAAATTCAGCCTTTCAAGCTTAGGTAATTGGGATATAGGTGTGATGTCCTCAATTTTATTGCTAGAAGCATCAAGAGCTGTTAGATTGACAAGTTTAGATAACGGTTCAATGTTTGACCCCCCTCCATCTGAAATATCTAAATATTTCAAATTCGTTAAATGAGCGAGTCCTGACAAGTCTGCTGTCTGTATTTCGAGATGTTCCAGTGCAATGTTCGCTTTTACATCGTTCGTTGATAGATTAGAGAAAGGGGCTATGAGTTTTTTGAGCTTCTTCATCGATTGCAGGAAAGTGAAATCTTTAAAGAAAACTCTGTTCATATAAAGATTTTCTAATTTTTTTAAATGACTCAAGGGCGAGCCATCAATTCGATCGTCTGTTCCATAAAAAGTATCGTCGATATTTAATGTTTTTAAATTTGTCAGTTTGCTTAAAAATGTAAAAGAATCGACATCCACTTTCTCCATCCAAAGCGTTTCAAGTGATGTTAGCCCTTTTACAGGAAGAAAATTTGTTACGTCTGTCCTACTAATATCAAGAGCCACTAAGCGTTTTAAATGAGCAATTGGTGTTAAATCTTTTACATCGGTTGCATATAAGCTCAAATCCTTTAAATTACTTAATGCGCTAAGAGGGTGAATATCCGTAATTGCGTTATCACCAATATTCAAATGAGTCAGATTGTTCATCCCATAAAGAAAATTGATCTTTTTTATACGATTGGATGATACATCTAACTGTCTAATTTTCGATTTCCAGTTAAACACCCAGAAATCGTTCTCATCCAATCCATTGTGGCTTAAATTAACGTTCTCCAGATTTCTGGCATACTCAAGCCCGCTTAAATCGGTTATTCCGAAATATTCGGCTTGCAGCGATTTTAGTGAGTCCAAGTCCCTTAACGTTAACGATCCAGTCGGCTTATTCAAATTTTTTCGAACAGCCTTTTCTAAGGATTTATCTTTCAATTGTATTTCTTTCACATATGAGAAAATAGGATAATTTACAATCGTTCCGTCTAGTTTGATTAATCGGAAAGAAGTTACGTCCATCTCCCCCGTATCTGGCTTAAATAGCCATTTACACTCTATCGTTCCTTCGCCTTGTATGCTCATATAACCGGTAAACTGATTGGCTTTATTATTTAACAGTTTATCATGGTTTAAAAAGGTAATCTCTTCTTGATCCATCTTTACCCTTGCTTTCAGCAATTTTCCTTTATGAACATAGTAGAGCGTATCGAAGTCAATGAGCTTTTTCACAGGTGGAAGTATTTCTTCTTTAATACCAATTAAACTAGGCTGATTTTTCTTATGAGGAAACACCTTTAACGTGCCAGTATTTAAAATAGGTGCAGATGAATAAGTTTTAATATTCGTGTTAATTGTTGATAACTTTTTCCTATTAGCTTGATCAAATAAAGCTAGCATATAGGTTCCAGTATATACACGGTATTTTTTCTTATTTTGAGTTTTATAGCTCACCTTTTCACTACTTGAATACAGATAGGCTTTATAAAGCTTGCCATCCTTGTCCCACAAATTAAATTTAGCTCGGCTTTTATTCATAATTTCTTGGTTCGTTAGTTCCTTTTTTGCTGCTAGGGATGGTTCCGCCATACATGCAAAAAGAAAGAACAGAACAAAAGGAAATAACCATAATAGCTGTTTTTTCATATTCTTCTCCCCTCGATTTATATTTATTTGTTGGGTCATCATCATATTCTTCTATACATCTTTTTAACAGCCCCTCCCAAGAATACTTTTTATCTGTGTATGCT
>NZ_JPYA01000063.1 GCF_000750005.1 Geobacillus icigianus
TCGACTGAAATTTGTTACTGTAGATGAGCGTTTCTTGTTTCAGTAATTTCCATATACAAAAAAACAAACAGGGTACCCCCATAGCCATCAAGTGAAGCCTTGGAGCTACTCCCTCCAAGGCTTCACTCTATATCTTTGGAGGCTGTGACCGTGGGAATATGGAAAGATAGGCATGCCAAATACACCTTCCCTTAGAAGGTTTTTTATGGTATAATCTGGGGATTCCTTACAACAACGGCATGATGACCAAACTCTCGATCATGTCTAAAGCGCTCTTTTTTGGTAACTATTCACCCCGATAGTAGTATGTAAAGAAACCCAGCACAAATCGGGCATTTCTGTGATAGAAAACGCCTTAAGTAAGTAGTAGAAAGAATATCTCGCCTTTCAACAGACGACACAACGAATTCCACACGTTTTTTTCGTGTTTCGTGAGTGTGGAAACAATGCTTCTTGCGATACAAAAAGACGGGGCGAATGGTTCGTCACGAAACGTGCCCGAGATGTTCTCTTTCCCTTTGACCATACGAAGATCCCGTTCTGCTTGGTTGTTGTCAAAGGGAACATGAACTTCCCGCAAGAAACGAAGCGCTTCTTCCTTTCGTTTTTGAAGCCGTCGAACAAAGGCAAGTGCCTTTTTCGGGAGGGGCGTCATCGTTTCCAAACGGTGCTGTGCTTTCGCTAAGATGCGATCATACACACGCTCCCATCGTTTCGCTTCTTCGTTCGGGAGTGCACCGTGATGGGCTTCGACCGCCTGTTTGGCGGCGAACAGAAAGGTGGTCATGCGCATGGCCCATGTCTGCCCTTGTTCGATGAAGTTCTTCAGATCACGCAAATGATGGGCGTGACAAAGGGCATGGGTGGCTTCGGTGTAGTTCGGTGTAAATTAGCACATTATTTCAGAATCCCTTTTTCAAATTATTTCAGGCGGATTCCAAAATAATGTGCAAAATTTTTGCGGATTGTTCCGGATTTTGCACATTCTTTCGGAACGTTTGCACGCTTTTTCAGATGAAGATTTCCAGCGCGCCTAGAAGGCTGGTGAAAAACGGCTGAGTCCCTTCATCAATGGGAGAACACGTGAAAAGCAGAGTCGATACACCAAGGTTTTTCTAGTTGAGAAGTGACATTGCAAAGCCGTATCTAGGATTAAATCGAGGATACTTGAGAAATCGACGAAGCTGAATGAGAAACAAAAGCACGTTTTATCAAGGTTTCTGAATTTGAGAAAATATAGGTTTTACCGCGTTGTTAAGTAAATCACCGGTCTCCTAGTGGACCGCTGGAAAAGAGAAAGCACAAAAGAGGCCGAGTCGGCCCCTTTCGTGCTAATACCCCATTTCCTCTGTGGCCATACGTACCACTTCTTCGTCAATGACGTCCTTTTTCAGCTGATGCCCGTACAGCAGGCATGTCGTAGCCAGCGTGTTGATCACCCGAGGCCATCCCTGCGACTGCAGGGCAATCGCCTCTAACGCCGATGGAGTGAAGATCGGATGCTTCGCCCCGGCCTGTTTCACATGT
>NZ_JPYA01000064.1 GCF_000750005.1 Geobacillus icigianus
TTAGGTATTTCTTTTTGATTATTTTTTCTAAATGAGTTAGCATAAGACATTCCACTCATTAATGGTAATAAATCAGCATGAATATGGCTACTAAAAACTCGAATATCACTTCTCTTTACGATATCATCACTCAAAAGGCTAGGATAATCTTTGAAATTTTCTTCCAAATACTCAGATATAGCTAAAACATCACAAATTACAGCACCTGTTTCGGAATCTATCAAAATAGGTACTCTTGGTAAATGCTCTACAATACTATTCTTTATTAACTGTGTATCATCAATGTGCAATAGTTGAGTTATTTGACATCCACAACCAGATGCAGGTTCTTTAGGCAAGTCATAATGGTCCTTATCTTTGATTGGAATTATTCCATTTTCAGTAAATTTAATAGGCCAATCGAGTTCAGCAATAACTTCCCTATAAGGTATTTTTCTCTCTCTTAGAATAATAGATGCTCTCATAGACCAAGAGGAAAATTGTTTATCCCCTATAATTAACGTCAACATAAAATTCAACCTCCCTAAATCATTAAACTGAACATTGCTGCTTTGCAGGTGAAGAAGGTTCAAAAAAGTAAGGTAAATGACATCCACCTCTACAACTATATAACTCACTACACCCCATACATGTATTACGCGGTGTAAGTACCTCGGAAACTTTATTTGTCATTTTATTCCATATGTTTTTTATTCCGTCTGTCGTTACATCACCAAAATATACATTGCTATGAGGACAATGCCTTAACTTACCATTAAAAGATATACTTCCCCAAACCAAACCAGCTTCACAGTGCCCTGATAATTGTCGTTTTCTTAAAGGTAAGGTCGGATCATCAGCACTTAGAGGAGAATCCTCTATTGAAGTGCACATTTTTTGACCACATGGCCAAGCAACTACTAAATCATCATATTGTTTTTGTAATTCATCAATCTGTTTCATTAGTGGTAGCATATTTTCAATGGGCACGCCATATTTATCATCATTTTTCCCGGTTGGTACATACCTCATAACACTAAAATACCTAGCTCCTCTATCATACGCATCTTTCATTACATCAATTGCACTGTTAAAATTCTCTTTTACTAAAGTCAGCTCTACAACAACTTCAATTCCTGTCTTTACAAGAGTTTCAATCGCACTGACTGCTTTCTGATAAGCCATCTTATGTCCAGTCAACAAATTATGTAATATCTTATCGCCATGTAAAGAAATTAAAACAGTGCCCACATTGTATTTTTTAAAACGTTCTGCACGTTCAGGTGTTATAAAATGGCCATTTGTAAACACTACTTGATAAAGCCCTAAACTCCCCCCATATTCAAGAATTTCCTCTATATCAGGATGCAATAAAGTTTCTCCTCCACTATATCGCACTATGAAACAACCGTTTTCATTACATTCATCTAGAATCTTAAAGACTGTTTCTTTTGGAAGATGCTTTTGTGGTAACATTTTTATTTTCTTTTGAATATCCTCATCACTAAGATCAGGATCAATTTTCCATACATTGTAGCAGAATCCGCAATTCCAATTGCATAACGAAGTTACCTCAATTTCAATACGAAGAGGGAATTCTAGTAATTTATTATGTTTTTTTTCAATGTCCCATTCCCATACTTTTTCTTTATATTCACCAATATTTGATATAAATACAAATATATCCTCTATTAACTCCTCTTCTTGAACATCATACTCTTGTAAAATGTAATTTTTGATATAGTTAATATCATGATTTTGACTAATTAAGGATAATATTAACACACCTATGTCTCTATCTACTCTGTGAATGATACCAGTA
>NZ_JPYA01000065.1 GCF_000750005.1 Geobacillus icigianus
CGGGCTCAGCCGGTGTATGTGCTCATGGATTCGTGGTATCCGTCCCAAGCGCTCATCGAAGCCTGCCTGAAACAAGGATTCCATGTCATCGCCATGCTCAAGACGAACCGGATTCTCTATCCGAAAGGCATCGCCATTCAAGCGAAGAAGTTCGCCCGCTATATCGAGCCCAACGACACCCGCCTCGTCACGGTGGGGAAGGAGCGTTACCGCGTGTATCGCTACGAGGGAGCGATCCATGGCCTCGAGGATGCGGTGGTGCTGCTGGCTTGGAAGGCGGATGAACCGATGACGCCAGATCATCTCCATGTTGTCTTGAGCACCGACCGGGAGCTAGGCGATGAAGAGATCTTGCGTTACTATGCCCAGCGCTGGACGATCGAATGCTTTTTCCGGCAGGCCAAAGACCAGCTGAAGTCGATGGACCGTGTTCGTCACATTCGGGCGGTGAAACGGTATTGGGCAGTGGTGCTCTTAGCCTGTGTATACAGCATCGCGGAATCTCAACAAGACCTCTCTTCCGGCCTAGAGCTTCTTCGTTCTCGGAAAGGGCACAGCGTCGTCGAGTTCATCTACGATGCCGCGAAGCAAGAGATTCCCATTGATGTGATCAAAAAACAGCTCCATGTCGCCTAAGGGGTCCCCTGTTTGTCTCTTAGGGAATGGAAATTACTGTAATGAAAAATGCTCATCTACAGTAAAAACGAAGAAATAAAGCAAAACGATGCTTTATTCCTTCGTTTTTTTATTGATTATTGTTCGGTTAGCTGTTTCTCCATGTCGGATAGTGATATGTCTAAATTATCCTTTTCTCCTTTCTCATGGTGGCGCTTAACTTTATTTTGTTTTTCATCAACGATCAATTTCCCTTCAGGAGAGGATAAAAATCGCGCCATGCCAAAACCCCCACCGCCAACCGATGGCGATGGGGGAAACGTCAATAAATCGGTGTGTTGTCTTTGTTCATGTTTTCCAAAATTGCTTTGACGCGGGCGAGGAAGCGGCCGCAAATGAGGCCGTCCAAGACGCGGTGGTCAAGCGACAAGCATAAGTTGACCATGTCGCGGATGGCGATCATGCCGTTTTTGACGACCGGGCGTTTGACGATCGTTTCGACTTGCAAAATGGCCGCTTGCGGGTAGTTGATAATGCCCATCGACTGCACGGAGCCGAACGCGCCGGTGTTGTTGACGGTGAACGTGCCGCCTTGCATGTCTTCCGGACGAAGTTGGCCGGCGCGCGTTTTCGCCGCTAGTTCGGCGATTTCGCGGGCGATGCCTTTGATCGTTTTTTCGTCGGCGTGCTTGATGACGGGAACGAACAACGCATCGTCGGTCGCGACGGCGATCGAGATGTTGATGTCTTTGCGCTGAATGATTTTATCGCCGGCCCAAACGGAGTTCAGCTGCGGGAATTCTTTCAGCGCTTGGGCGACCGCTTTGACGAAGAAGGCGAAATACGTCAAATTGAAGCCTTCACGCCGCTTGAACTCGTCTTTGATCGCATCGCGGTAGGCGACAAGGTCGGTGACATCGACTTCGACCATCGTCCACGCGTGCGGCGCTTCGTGTTTGCTGCGGAGCATGTTGGCGGCGATCGCTTTGCGCACCGGGGTGACCGGAATTTCGATGTCGCCCGCTCCCGCTTCGATCGTTGGCGGCGCTGGCTTCGGCGGCGCGGTTTGTGCGGCCGCTCCAGCCGTTTGAACGGTTGCGGCGGCCGGAGTCGGCTGTTCCGCTCGCGGCTCGGCTTTTGGCGCCGCTTGTTCCGCCGCCGGTGCCGATCCCGCTTTCGGAATTTGGCCAGACTCAATCAGCTTCAGCAAATCTTTGCGCGTCACGCGCCCGCCAAGGCCGGTGCCTTCGACTTGTTCGAGGTCAATGCCGTGTTCTTGCGCCAAGCGGAGCACGGCCGGGGAGTAACGGCCGTTGTTGGCCCGGCCGGCCTTTTTCGGCGCCGGTGGCTTCGCGTTGTCTTCCGCTTTCGACGTTTCTTTCGGCGCTTCGTCCGCCGGCTTCGCTTCCGAGCTTGGCGCGGCGACTTCGCCTTCGACTTCGATCGTGCAAATCGGCGCGCCGACCGGAAGCGTTTCTCCTTCGTTGGCGATCAATTCGCGAATGACGCCGGCAAACGACGACGGAATTTCCGCGCTCACTTTATCGGTGATCACTTCGGCGACCGGATCGTATTTGTTCACTTTGTCGCCCGGGGAAACGAGCCATTTGCTGATCGTGCCTTCGGTGACGCTCTCCCCGAGCTGAGGCATCGTCAATTGTTCGATGGCCACATCGATACCCTCCTATCTCTGTTGCAATGTCTTTGCCGTGACGTCCCCAGCCGCCTACGGTTGGCTTCGGGCCATTTTGGCGGGATGCACTTTGGCCGACATCCCGCGCTTTCCCGCTGCCGAAAGGCCGGAGACGCCTTTCGTTCGTCTGTTAAAACGCCGCCAGTTCACGCATCGCTTTTTCCACTTTTTCCGGGTTGACCATAAAGAACTTTTCCATCGTCGGCGCGTACGGCATCGCTGGAACGTCCGGACCGGCGAGGCGCATAATCGGCGCATCGAGGTCAAACAGGCAATGTTCCGCAATAATGGCGGCGACTTCGCTCATGACGCTGCCTTCTTTGTTGTCTTCGGTAATGAGCAGCACTTTTCCGGTTTTGCTTGCCGCTTCGATGATCGCTTCTTTATCGAGCGGGTAGACGGTGCGCAAATCGAGCAGATGAACGGAAATGCCGTCTTGGGCGACGCGTTCGGCCGCCTGCAAGGCAAAATGGACGCACAGCCCGTACGTGATGACGGTGATGTCCTCGCCTTCACGCTTGACGTCCGCCTTGCCGATCGGCAGTACATAATCATCCTCCGGCACTTCCCCTTTAATGAGGCGGTAGGCGCGTTTATGCTCGAAAAAGAGCACCGGATCTTCGTCGCGAATGGCCGCTTTGAGCAGACCTTTCACATCGTACGGCGTCGACGGCATGACGATTTTCAGCCCCGGCTGATTGGCAAAAATCGCTTCCACCGACTGCGAGTGGTACAGGGCGCCATGCACCCCACCGCCGTACGGAGCGCGGATGACGATCGGGCAGTTCCAGTCGTTGTTCGAGCGGTAGCGGATGCGCGCCGCTTCAGAAATAATTTGGTTGACTGCCGGCATGATGAAATCGGCAAACTGAATTTCAGCAATCGGACGCAGGCCGTACATCGCCGCGCCGATGCCGACGCCGACGATCGCCGATTCGGCGAGCGGCGTGTCGATGACGCGCTCTTCGCCGAACTGCTCGTACAATCCTTGCGTCGCTTTGAACACCCCGCCTTTCCGGCCGACGTCTTCCCCTAATACAAACACGCGCGGGTCGCGTTCCATTTCTTCACGAATCGCCATCGTCACGGCATCAATATAGGAAATCACAGGCATCGTCCATTCCCCCTTACTCCTCGGCATACACGTAGCGAAGCGCATGTTCCGGCTCGGCGTACGGCGCTTTTTCTGCGTAGTCGGTCGCTTCGTTTACTTGTTTCATGACGCGCGCTTGAATGTCTTCTTCCAACGCATCCGTTAAGACCCCCGTTTCTTTTAAATAGTTGGCAAACGAGACGATCGGGTCTTTGGCGCGCGCTTCGGCGAGCTCTTCTTCCGTCCGGTAGACGCGGTGGTCGTCGTCCGATGAGTGCGACGTCAGACGGTATGTCACCGCTTCGATGAGCGTCGGCCCTTCGCCGCGGCGGGCGCGGTCGGCCGCTTCCTTGACGACGCGGTACACTTCGAGCGGATCGGTGCCGTCAACCGTATAGCCCGGCATGCCGTAGCCAACGGCGCGGTCCGATACGTTTTCGCACGCCAATTGTTTGGAAATCGGCACGGAAATGGCGTACTTGTTGTTTTCGCACATGAAGATGACCGGAAGCTTGTGAACGCCGGCAAAGTTCGCCCCTTCATGGAAATCGCCTTGGTTCGACGATCCTTCGCCGAACGTGACGAAGGCGACAAAATCTTTCTTTTCCATTTTCGCCGCCAAGGCAAAGCCAACGGCGTGCGGTACTTGCGTTGTGACAGGCGAGGAGCCGGTGACGATCCGGTTTTTCTTTTGCCCGAAATGGCCCGGCATTTGCCGGCCGCCGGAGTTCGGGTCTTCCGCTTTGGCAAACGCGGCCAGCATCAATTCCGTCGGCGTCATGCCGAACGTCAACACGACGCCCATATCGCGATAGTACGGCAGGACGTAATCTTTCGTCCGGTCAAGAGCGAACGCCGCGCCGACTTGGGCCGCTTCCTGCCCTTGGCACGAGATGACGAACGGAATTTTCCCGGCGCGGTTTAACAGCCACATCCGTTCATCGAGCTTGCGGGCGAGAAGCATCGTTTCATACATTTCCAACACCGTGTCATCGCTTAATCCGAGTGCTTGATGACGGTTTTGCGCCATCGGAACAACCTCCCTTAATGAAAATCGTTTGCCAGTTCCGCCGATGAGCTTGCGAATCTTGCTTTTTCAGCCCACCCAAACGGGAGAGGGGAGCTTTTCCGCAACGGATGCCCGTCCGCCGAACGAGCAGTGAGCGGCGGTGCTTTTGCTTCTTTCCCCTCTCACGTGCGCTGGCTTGGTTCGCTGACCGCTGTCCAGCAAAAACGCGCCTTCGCAAATGACAGTTAAAGTGCAGCGCAAACGGGCGCAGCCGGTATCCTTGCAACGGCGCAGCCTTCGCAAAAATGACAGTTAAAAGTGAATCGCCCGGCCATCGACGGCCAGCGCCGCTTCCGCCAAGGCCTCTGACAGCGTCGGGTGCGGATGGATCGCATGGGCCACTTCCCACGGAGCCGCATCGAGCACGCGGGCGAGCCCGGCTTCGGAAATCAAATCGGTCACGTGCGGCCCGACCATATGGACGCCAAGCAAGTCGTCGGTGTTCCGGTCGGCGACGAATTTGACAAACCCTTCCGCCTCACCGAACACTAGCGCCTTGCCAATGGCTTGAAACGGAAATTTGCCGACTTTGACGTCATAGCCTTTCGCTTTCGCCTCTTGCTCGGTTAAACCGACCGCCGCCGCTTCCGGACGGGTGTAAATGCAGCGCGGCACCATCGTGTAATCAATCGGCGCTGGGTTGCGCCCGGCTAAATGTTCAATGGCGACGATCCCTTCATGGGCGGCGACATGGGCGAGCTGCAAGCCGCCGATGACATCGCCGATCGCGTAAATGTGCGATTCTTTCGTTTGGCCGAATTCGTTCGTTTGAATATACCCCTTCTCGACGACAATCTCGGTGTTTTCGAGGCCGATTCCTTCAATGTTCGCCTGCCGCCCGACGGAAACGAGCATTTTGTCGGCCGCGAACGTTTTCCGCTCGCCTTGATGCTCCGCTTCGATCGTGACGCCGTTTCCTTTCTTGAGCGTTTCCGGCAGCACTTTCGCTCCGGTAACGATGTGGACGCCGCGGCGGCGGAGCAGTTTTTCCATTTCTTTTGACACGTCTTCATCTTCGGTCGGCAAAATGCGGTCGGCATACTCAAGCACGGTGACATCCACGCCGAAATCGTTGAGCATCGATGCCCATTCCATGCCGATCACGCCGCCGCCGACGATCAAGATGGATGACGGGAGCGTCGCCATTTGCAGCGCTTCATCGGACGTCATCACGAATTCGCCGTCCGGCTCCAGCCCCGGCAGCGTGCGCGGACGCGAACCGGTGGCGATGACGACAAACTTCGGAACGAGCATTTCGTTTTCGCTGCCATCGTTCATTTCGACCGACACCGTCCCAGCGAGCGGCGAGAAAATGGATGGGCCGAGCAAACGTCCAGTGCCGGCGTATACATCGATTTTCCCTTTTTTCATCAAATGTTGCACGCCTTTGTGGAGCTGCTCAACAATCGCTGCCTTGCGCGCCTGCACTTTGGCGAAATCGAGGCGCACGTCGCCGGCGATGACGCCAAACGCCTCACCGTTTTTCGTTTGCGCGTACACTTCCGCACTGCGAAGCAACGCTTTGGACGGAATGCAGCCGGCATGCAGGCATGTGCCGCCAAGCTTCCCTTTTTCCACAACGGCCGTTTTCAACCCGAGCTGCGAGGCGCGAATCGCCGCTACATAGCCGCCCGTACCCCCGCCGAGAATGACGACATCGTATTCGTTTGCCATTTCGTGTTCCCCTTTCTGTCCGTTGCTGCCTCAGCGCCGGGCCGAAGCCGGCGCAGCCGCTTCACCGAGATACGTTTTTTCTTTTTCCTCGCCGCGCAAGACGCGAAGCGCCCCTTCCGCTAACGCCTGCAGCTCGTTTTCGCCCGGATGGACGATGACATCGGCGATCCATTGGACGCGGCGGGTGATCTGTTCGACAAACGATTTGCCGTACGCCAGTCCCCCGGTCAAAATGATGGCGTCGACTTTGCCGGCAAGCACGGCGCTTGCCGCCCCGATTTCTTTCGCCACTTGGTACGCCATCGCCTCATAGACGAGCTTCGCCCGTTCGTCTCCTGCTTCGATCATCGCTTCCACTTTGACGGCATCGTTCGTGCCGAGGTAGCCGACAAGCCCGCCTTGGCCGACGAGCATGCGCATCACTTCCTCACGGTAGTATTCACCCGAGAAGCATAAAGCGACCAAATCGCCGGCCGGCACCGTCCCGGCGCGCTCTGGGCTGAACGGGCCTTCGCCGTCAAGGCCGTTGTTGACATCCACTACCCTTCCTTGCTTGTGGGCGCCAACCGTAATCCCACCGCCCATATGAGCGACGATCAAGTTGAGTTCGTCATACCGTTTGCCAAGCTGGCGGGCGACGCGGCGCGCGACCGCTTTTTGGTTGAGCGCGTGGAAAATGCTGCGCCGCTCAATGAGCGGAAACCCGCTGATCCGGGCGAGCGGCTCGAGTTCGTCGACGACGACCGGGTCGACGATAAACGCCGGAATGTTGAGCGCTGAGGCGATTTCATGCGCCAAAATGCCACCGAGGTTGGAGGCGTGCTGGCCGGAATACCCGCGCCGCAAATCGTCAAGCATCGCCTCATTGACGCGGTACGTTCCGCCTTCAATCGGGCGGAGGAGCCCGCCGCGGCCGCAGACGGCGCTCAACTTCGATAAATTGATCCCTTCTTCATCGAGCGCTTGCAAAATCGTTTGCTTGCGGAACTCATACTGGTCGGCGATCGTTTGATATCGCCGAAGCACGTCCGCCTCATGGCGGATCGTTTTTTCCAGCAATGGCCGTTCGTTTTCAAAAACGCCGATCTTCGTTGAAGTCGAACCTGGATTGATCGTTAAAATGCGAAACTTCTGCTCTTGCATCGTTGCTGTCCCTCCGTTGACCGCCGCGGGGCGGAAGCCCGCCCCTTTCCCGCCTTCAGCGAGCGCGGCGGCGGCTTAAAATATGATGGCCGTTTTGCAAAAACTGGCTGCGCGCTTTGCGCATCGTTTCAATCCGCTCTTCGGCCATCCGGTCAGCCGCCACGTACGTTGGAATGTTGTCGCGTTTGGCGATCGCGAACACTTTTTCGATGTTGTCGTAAATTTGCTCGATTTTTTTCATCGCCCGCTCGCGGTTGTAGCCGTACAGCTCATCGGCGACATTGATGACACCGCCGGCGTTGATCACATAATCCGGAGCGTACACGATCCCCATCTCATGAATGATGTCGCCGTGACGTGGCTCTTTCAGCTGGTTGTTCGCCGAGCCAGCGATCACCTTCGCTTTCAGCTGCGGAATCGTTTGGTCGTTGATAATGCCGCCGAGCGCGCACGGAGCGAAAATGTCGCACTCCACACCGTAAATGTCGTTCGGGTCGACCGCTTTCGCCCCAAATTCCTCGACCGCGCGCGCCACCGCTTCCTTGTTGATGTCGGTAACGATGAGTTTCGCTCCTTCTTCATGCAAATGGCGGCACAGATGGTAAGCGACATTGCCGACGCCTTGGACGGCGACGACTTTTCCTTCGAGCGAATCGCTGCCGAACGCTTCTTTCGCCGCCGCTTTCATCCCGCGATACACACCGTAAGCGGTGGCCGGCGACGGGTTGCCGGATGAGCCGAATTCCGGCGAAATGCCGGTGACATAGTCGGTTTCTTGATAGATGATGTCCATATCGGCGACGGTCGTGCCGACGTCTTCCGCCGTGATGTAGCGGCCGTTCAACCCTTGAATGAAGCGGCCGAACGCACGGAACATCGCCTCGTTTTTATCTTTGCGCGGGTCGCCGATGATGACCGTCTTGCCGCCGCCAAGGTTCAACCCGGCGGCCGCGTTTTTGTACGTCATGCCGCGCGCGAGGCGCAAGGCGTCTTCAAGCGCTTCTTCTTCCGAATTGTACATCCACATGCGCGTCCCGCCGAGCGCCGGGCCGAGCGTCGTGTCATGAATGGCGATGATCGCTTTCAGCCCTGACTCTTTATCTTGGCAAAACAGCACTTGCTCATAATCGTATGTTTCCATATATTTGAACAATTCCATCTCAGATGGCCTCCCTCTTTTTTATTTCGCTGCTGAACAGATGGCAAGGGCGAGCGAATACAATTTGCTTTCGGCCGAGTCGGCGCGCGATGTCAAGACGATCGGCGCCTTCGCCCCGGCGATGACGGCGCCGACGTTGGCTTTGGCAAAATAGACGAGCGACTTGTACAGCATGTTGCCGGATTCAATGTCCGGCACAAGCAAAATGTCCGCCTGTCCGGCCACATCGCTTTCAATCCGCTTATGTTTCGCTGCCGCCATCGACACCGCGTTGTCTAACGCAAGCGGCCCGTCAAGCAAACAATCGCCGATTTGCCCCCGCTTTTGCATGATCGCGAGCGCGGCGGCATCAAGCGTTGCCGGCATGGCGGGATTGACCGTCTCCACCGCTGCCAGCGCCGCGACTTTCGGGCGCTCGATGCCGATGGAACGCGCGATGATGACGGCGTTGTTCACAATTTGCACCTTTTGTTCCAAATCGGGGGCGATGTTCATCGCCGCATCGGTGACGATGACAAGCCGGTCAAACGTCGGCACGTCAAACACCGCGACATGGGACAACACCTTTCCGGTGCGCAGCCCGTACTCTTTGTTCAAGACGGCTTTCAGCAGTGTCGCTGTCGGCACATGCCCTTTCATCAACGCATCGGCCTCGTTCAAATGGACGGCGCGCACGGCCAGCTCCGCCGCTTGCCCGACCGAATTCGCATGAACGATCTCCACATCGGGAAAGCGGGCGCACCCCTTTTCCCTCAACAATCGGGCAATCCGGTCGCGATCTCCGTAAAGCACAAACCGGCCAAGGCGATGTTGTAGCGCCATCGCCACCGCCTCGATCACTTCTTCATCTTCCGCCGCCGCCACCGCCACCGTTTGGCTCTGGCGCCGGCTTGCCTCTTCGATTAACGATTCGAGCTTCATCGTCTACACCAACCTTTTTTGCCTATCGTGCTGCACGATAATCTATGCAAAAACTATGCCAACACCAAAACGATGAAAGCGCTTTAAACAAACCATTTTTCCTTCATTGGTATGTGCAACTTTTTTCTTACCATGAAAATTATTGCATGCTTTTTTTGTCAAGTCCGTATTTTTCCAACTTATAGTATAAATTGCGCACCGAAATGCCAAGCGCTCGGGCAGTCGCCGTTTTGTTGCCGCCATGGCGGCGGAGCGCCTGTTCGAGCAGCCGCGCTTCATAGCACGCCACCATTTCATCGAGCGGACGCAATTCTTCTTCGCTTTCGCCGCCGAATGAAGGAGAGGAGGACGGCGTTGTCAACGGCGGCAAATGAAGGACGTCAATCATCACCTCATGAAATTTCATGAAAATCATCGCCCGGCCAAGCACATTTTCGAGCTCCCGGACATTGCCCGGCCAATCATAGGCCAACAGCTGCGCCATCGCTTCGTCCGTCACCCCTTCGACATTGCGCCCGTAATCTTGGTTCAGTTTCTGGATCAAATGTCGGCAAAGCGCCGGAATATCTTCCTTGCGGGCACGCAGCGGCGGAATGGAAATCGGCATCCGGTTGAGCCGATAGTATAAATCTTCGCGAAACGCGCCAGCAGCGATCGCTTTTTCCAGATTGACGTTGGTCGCGGCGATGACGCGGACGTTGATCGGAATCGGCTTCGTCCCGCCGACGCGAACGATTTCTCGCTCCTGCAAAACGCGAAGCAGCTTCGCTTGCGTGCTCGCTGATAATTCACCAATTTCGTCAAGAAAAATGCTGCCGTTGTTCGCTTCTTCAAACAGCCCGCGCTTGCCGCCGCGCCGCGCCCCGGAAAACGCTCCTTCCTCGTAGCCAAACAATTCGCTTTCTAATAATGTTTCCGGAATGGCGGCGCAATTCACACGGATAAACTTGTTATACTTTCGATCGCTGGCGTTATGAATGGCGTGGGCGAACAGCTCTTTGCCGGTCCCCGATTCCCCGCGCAATAAAATCGTTGCCGGCGTTTTCGCCGCCAGCTTGGCTTGCTCAATCGCCACTTTCATTTCTTCCGACTCGCCGATAATATCGGCAAACGAATATTTCGCCTCAAGATTGCGGATAATTTGCCGCGCCCGGTTGAGCTCCGCCGTCAGCCGCTGAATTTCCGAGACATCATGGATGACGCCAACGCTTCCTTTCAAGACGCCATCGACGATAATCGGCGCGACATTGACGATGACGTCCCGATTTTTGGGGCCGACTTTCATGCGCGCTCCGCGCACCGGGCGGCGCGTTTTCAATACTTGCATATGCATGCTTTCGCCCTCGGCAATATCGGCGGTCGCCGGCTTGCCGATCACGTCTTCTTCCTTCAAACCGGTAAGCCTCGTGTAGGCCGGATTGATCAAAATGCCGTTTCCGTTCTCATCGACCACGGAAATCGCTTCTTCCGATGAATGAATGATCGCTTCAAGCATCATCCGAACTTCCTTTAAATCGGTAATTTCCTCAGCTAAGGCGACAAGTTCAGTGACGTCTTTCAATACGGCGAGCGCCCCAAACAGTTGGCCGCTGTCATCGATGATCGGCATGCGGGTCGTGATTAATTTTTTGCCATTGGGAAGCTCGACTTCTTGGTGAAACTCCGTTTGCCGGGTTTTCAGAACACGCGGCAGCCCGCTCGACGGCAAAACGGTGAGGATGTGCTTGCCAATCGCTTCCTGTTTGTCAAGCGCGAGCAACTCCGCGGCGCTTTCGTTCATATCGGTGACGTACCCATATTCATCGACAACGATCATGCCGTCATGGGACGAATGAAAGATGAGGGCGCGCCGGGCTGCTTCGCTTTTCAGCTTGGCGATCAACGCTTCTTTCTCTTCGACCAACTCCGCCATCATGCGGGCAACGGCGCTTGGGACGATGTTCACCCCGTTTGGCGCCAAGTCACGAATCTCCTCAAGCACCTCGGCTCTGCCCGTTGTTTCAATAATCAAATCGAGCGGCTCTCTCAACCACGGCCGCCAGTCGCTGGCCGCGGCGATGCCCCACTTTTTCGCCAGCTGCAGCCCCGGAGCGTTTTCATCGACATCGACGACCGCCTTCACCTCAAACCCCGACGCTTCATGAAGCAGCTTCAGCAGCGATGTTCCGCGCGCATCGGCCCCGACGATCACAACGTTCTTCATTCGCTCCACCACACTTCGCTATATGTCAATTTTTGCAGACACTTTTATCATACTTGATTTCCTCTTTCCTTGACAAATCGGGGATAACCGTTATGATAATCGATAAAGTCCATTTTGTCGGAAAGGAATGCGATCGCGATGGAGCGAATCATGGCGCTGTTGATTTTAGTCATTCCTGGCCTTGGCGCGGCGCTTGGCATTAAATGGATGCGCGATGCGTTGTTCGGCATCAGCGATCCGCCGTTCGCGCTTTTATGTCTGCAATTTTTCGCAGGATTTTTGCTGTTTGCCGCCGGACTGGCGTTTATCGGCGGATTTGTATTGCATCATGACCGAAAGCGGAACAAAGTGCAGACGCGTTTCCAGCGCCGCCGCAACACTCGTTGAGAGAGGCAAAAAAAACGCCTTACCTCTTCGGTCAAGGCGTTTCCTCCCTCCGTCGCTTTGCTTGCTGCTTTGCAAATGGCCGCCCGGATGGCCGCGCGCATCGAGTCAAGGCGTTTCCTCTTTCCATTGCTTCGCCTGTTGCGGGTAGTCGGTGAAGATGGCGTCAACGCCATAGGAAAACATCGTTTTCATCGCGTTTCGCTTATTCACCGTAAACGGGCGCACCGCCACCCCACGCTGCCGCGCTTCCGCCGCCCATTTCGCCGTGACGGTTCGATAATGAGGATGCAAGCCATCCGCTTTCATGACTCGCACATACGTCCATGGATCATGGAGCGGGTCGATCGACAAAAGCGCCGTCTCCATGTCGGGAGCCAGCTCTCGACAAAGGCGCATGCTGTTATGGTTGAACGATGACAAAATCGTCCGCTTCTCAAGCCCGTAGCGGCGCACGAGGGCAATCGTTTTTTGCTCGAGCTTTTCGTAAGCGATCAAGCTGTTTTTCAACTCGATGTTGACGGCCAGCGGAGTGGGCGCCAACCACGCCAACACTTCTTCCAAATGAGGAATGGGGCAATGACCATACCGCCCCCGCCATGTCGCCGCCGCGTTCAGCGCCCGCAGTTCGCGGTACGTCATGTCTTTCACCCAGCCGCTTCCGTCCGTCGTTCGGTCGACCGTTTCATCGTGAATGACGACCACTTCGCCGTCCTTGGTGAGCTGCACATCGAGTTCAATGCCGTCCGCTCCCACGTTTGCCGCCTCGATAAACGCCACCATCGTATTTTCCGGGTGTGTGCCTGCCGCTCCCCGATGGGCAAAAATCATAGTCATCTCCGTCTCCCTTTCCTCCATGTTGACCGCTCGACTCGTGAACAAAAACAAGCGATACAAAAGCAATTTTGACGATCATCATTAGCGTATCATGCACATACAGCTTAGAACAAGCATCTTTTTCTACGTATCCGTTTCATTCTTTTTAGACCAAATAAATTGTGTAAAAAAAAATCGTTTTATGCAGGAAATTTGCAGACCACCAGCGAATGCTTTTATAAACAAAGGAAAAGGAGGATGTTGCCTTGATGAAAAAGAAGATGGGACTGTCCGCGCTTATTATTTTTGCTATTCTTTTTTCTTTTGGCCTAGGCGCCATTGCCGCACCTAAGCTTACGCTATTGTTCAACAACAAACAGCAAAAAATCGATGTTCGGATCATCAACAACCAACCTTACGTCCCACTGTATAGCATCGTTGGTCTTTTTGGTGGAAAAGTCACGTATGAGAAAAAAACAAACCGTTATCAAGTGACTTCAAAAGATTTCAATCCTCACCCTAGTCAAGCGAAGTCATATACCGTGAACGTCATGGGCGCGTCTGGTCCAATGAAAATCACGATCAATAAGGTCACAGTCGATCCAGCATACAAATACGATCCATATTTACCGCCCATTAAAGCGGTTGTGCTCGATGTGGTTGTTGAAAATACATCATCGGCAAAAATCAGCTGGCATCCTGCTCAAGGAATTTTCGCTTTGAATACCGGAGAGCAGATCGAGGACGCGTTGTTGTATTCACAAAATGTCAGCGGTGATTTTTTAGGTCATACGGTCAAGAAAGGAAAAATCGCCCTGCCTGTTCACGGAGACTTGGAACGAGTGAGAATGGTGAAATGCTATATCCATGCTGCTTTTGATGAACAGCTACAACCAGTTGGAGAAGATTTATCCTTAGAAATTCCATTCCGCTAAATCATCTCGATAAAATTACCTGAAACGAATAGCGTCGTCCTCATCAAGCAGACAAACGGCCCGGGTTCTGGGAGGCTGGTGATGTAGGGGGACAGGTCGCTTCCCAATCTCGTTTCTTAAATAGAAAATCTTGGTCATGCCGTCTTTTGATTTGTTGTGATTTCCTACTCGTCGGCCGTTGTTTTTCACCAATCCTTCACCTTGTTGCTTAAAGATGCAGTTGCTGTATTTATCGTTCAAGTCTTGAAGAACCAAAAACGTAGACAGTTGGACCGGCCCTTAAATGGCAAATAAACCGAATGAAGAGGGTGTCCCAAAAGTGTTCGCATAGCGTTCGCTTTTCGGACACCCTCCTTTTTTTCGCAAAAAAAAATAAGAAAACCGTTCCTCTTTTGGTATAATAAAGTCACCATAACCCTACCAAGAAAG